>JBILFS010000004.1:0-21266 GCA_044351455.1 Paludibacter sp.
GTACAGCAAATCACACCGGGTATTACCGGGTTAATTACTGTAGGAACTGCAAATAATGGTTCTGTTGCAGTAGAAAATGTATTGTCAGGAAGAACAATCAATCAGATTGCATTGATGATTGCTGGTGTCAGTTTAGCGTTTGATGCCTCAATTTTATATGCAACTGCAAGTGCACCTCCTGTTTCAACATTGGCAGCGCCTGTTATTGTTCCCCTCACATTAGTGAAAAACATTCTGATGCTTCAAACTTTGGGCAGCATGAATGCGGGTTTCAATAGTCTTGTTAATACGTATGCATTTACACATCAATGTATTTATGATATGAAACCTAATAGTGCATATTTAAAGGATATCAATAGTAAAAAGATTGATATTCCCATTATCAATATTTATGGCGCAGAAGATAACTGGCAAATAATCAGAGCATTGGGGGCTTTAAGCAGAGTTAAGGATGTGAAAAATCCATTGAATATCGACAAAACATTTGATATGGATTATGTTCAGGGAGTAAGAGTCGGAATGGGCTATGTTAGTCAGATTCAAAACCTGCATAACAGTGTTTATAACACATTGGCCGTACCGGCTGTATTTATGCCCTGGATTTGGATAACCAGAGAATTAATTCTGAAGGCCAGATATAACTGGGATAAGATTTACTGGGATTTGGAAACGGGTATGCATGCGAAACTTGCGGTCAATCTTGGGGCTGTTGGGTATAAATATCAAAATTATTGTATTCCGTCAGGATATAGCTTGAGTAAGCTTGTTTGCACCTCAAAATATCTACCTTATGTCACTGATAATGATGGAATTTTAGCCGGATCAAGCTCAATGCTACCTGATTCTGTCTCGCGTGATGCAGTTTATAATATCAGGGTAGAAGAGGTAAATCATCAGGAAATGGGAAATCATCCAAAAATGAGAAAAACTTTTGAAAAAATAATTAAATTAAAATTTTATGGTAAAGCATTTGCAGATTAAAGCGATGCTCCTGATGTCATGTTTAATTACGGGGTGTGGAACAGACACCCCGGTTAACTACAATCAGGAGGAAGATGAACACAAGCCCTTGTGGATTCAGGAATTGCCCGGTGAAGCGGGAATTTACAACGATGGTCTGATTGGATTTCCGGTCTATCAGAATCAGGTGTTTTTTCACTCAACTTATTTCACCGGGAAAGAAGAGGATAATCGCATTCATGCTTTAGACATGAATACCGGTGAGATCAAGTGGACATTCCCCAAATCTTACAAAAGTTCAGAACCTATGTTCTTTTCGGGATATTCATATTTGAATGAAAACTACCTGGCAATAAAAATGCCTCAATTTCAGACGAATACCAATAATGACAGGATAATCTGTATTAATCCGGAGAATCAGGAGCTAAGATGGAAAATCAATATTCCGGATGAATTTTCTCAATATGCAAGCAGGGATGTTTCTGGTGTTGAAAATAAAATATGGTTTTTCCAACAGGGAAGTAAATCCGGCAGAATCTATGAAGCCAATCTCCTCAACGGTGATACAGTTTGTATATACAGGGCATTCAATAATAATCCGGCAGAGGAAGTTGAAATTTCATCTAATTACCATGAAATGATTCAATCTGGTATCGACGCTAAGATGGTGTTTTCAACTACAATAAGTGAGGTGAAAAATTCGATGAAGTTTAAATGTTATCTGAATATATTGAATTTGAATACCCGACAAATTGAAAAGGAATTACTGATTGAAGGAGATAACAGATATTCCATCAACTCAATTAAAGTACATCAAAATAAGATATTTTTAAGCAGGGGTATAACCGTTCAGTGTTACGATTATGTCCTCGATAAAACTGATTGGATCCATCATGTTGATTTGAAGAACACTTATGCATCAACTGAGATGCTATATGCTGATGGAGTTGTTTTTATGTGGGGTACAGGAGGTTATTATGCTTTTAATGCAACAAATGGGGAGTTGATTTACCAGAGTTTGCTTGAGTGCGGAAATGCTGATGTTTTCGATGGTATCGTTTATATTGCAGGACAAAACGGGAAGCTATATCTGGTTGACATTAAAACCGGTCAACAAATCAGGGAAATTAAGGCGCCAAACAACAGATTGGGGGACAAAAGTTTTTCAATTGGCGCCAAACCTCAAATTCATGGGGATAAATTATACATGTTTACAAGATATCATGCTGTTTGTTATAAACTGGAGGAACTCCTCAAAAAATAAATACTATGTGAATTAAAATTCTATAAGTTTATCAATTTAATCTTAAAAATCTATGTTTATGTTTATTTTTGTTTACGTTGGAATAATGTTGATCGTTATTCAGCAGATTTATATTTTTAAATCTTTACATGCAACCCGAAGAGCAATCAAAGAGTTAAATAAGGGGAAGCAAAATGTGAAGAGACGAGTAAAAAAAGTTGTTTTTAATGATGTACCTAAGGATGTTTCTGATGTCAAAGAACCTGCACTGCTGAAAGTGTATTCTGAAACAGAAATAATTCCTGAGGCAGTTGTTGAGCCGGTGAAAGTTTATTCAGAAGCAAAAACCGTCCCGGAAGCTGTTACTGAGCCATTGAGAGGCTATTCAGAGGCAGAAGCAGAGACAGAAACTGAACCACAGGCAGTTGCAGAGCCAAAAGTAATGTATATAAATATGCAGGAAACCGGTCCAAAATGTTTGTTGGAGGAGTTTCGTTCTAATGAGATAGCCCTGAAGCTTGATATGCTTATCAAAACCGGGAAAAAGTATATCATTGCTGATTTGAAAATTCAGGATGTTGCAGATGAGTTGGGTGTTAACAGAACCTATTTATCGTATGCCATCAATAAAACCTACAATCAGAACTTCAAAGCTTATCTTAATCAGTACAGATTTGAAACAATGAATGAATTACTTTTGAAAAGAAGTGACAGGAGCTATGAAGATATTGCAATAAAATGCGGTTTTGGGTCGGTTGATACCCTGAGAAGGGTTGTAAGATCAAAAACAGGGATGAATATTTACAGGTATAAAACCTATTTGCTTGACGATATTCCACTCCCTCCTTTGAAGAAATCAAATCATAAGAAGCGTTTATAAGATGAACTTTTTCTTGTATCTTTGTGGCATATACTTAGATAAGTTATGGATAGCTCAAATTTGTGGTTTGCGTTCGGATTGACCTTGTTTGCAGGTTTGGCAACGGGTATCGGAAGTTTGATTGGATTTCTGCAAAAAGATTTCAATCCGAAATTTTTGGCAGCCTCGCTCGGATTCTCTGCCGGAGTAATGATCTATGTGTCTTTGGTTGAGATCTTTGCAAAAGCAAGGATAGCTCTCGAACTGGAATACGGGGAGAAAACAGGTTATTGGTATACCATTATTGGTTTCTTTGCGGGTATTGCCCTGATTGGTATTATCGACAAATTGATACCATCGGGCGAAAACCCACATGAGATAAATAAAACGAAAGGATATCAATTGGGAGTTAAGGTAGAAAAATCGAAACTCATGCGTATGGGTTTATTTTCTGCACTGGCGATTGGGATTCATAATTTCCCGGAAGGATTGGCAACATTTATGGCCGGATTAACAAATCCGGAACTTGGGATTAGTATTGCTGTGGCGATTGCTATACACAATATTCCCGAGGGGTTGGCAATTTCTGTCCCTGTTTATTATGCTACAAAGAGCAAGAAAAAAGCATTGATTCTTTCATCTCTTTCAGGTTTGGCTGAGCCTATAGGTGCCATTATTGGTTATTTTTTGTTGAAATGGTTTTTTTCAGAAGCAGCATTCGGATTCATTTTTGCTTCTGTCGCCGGAATTATGATTTACATCTCACTCGATGAATTGTTACCTACTGCAGAGGAATATGGTGAACATCATGTGGCTATTTATGGTTTAATAGGTGGAATGGCTGTCATGGCGGTAAGTCTGGCTTTGATGGCTTAAAAATTCAGAAGTTGAAAAATGAATACAAAACCTGCAAATGAAGGATATATACTATTGAAAGATATTCCTTTAACCGATATTGTTCCCTTTATTCACTGGTCATTCTTTTTTATGGCCTGGCGCATGTCAGGAAAATACGAAGGGATAGAAACAGTTTGTTCCTGTGGCTCCTGCAAAATGGATTGGCTCCTGAAATTTCCCGCAACTGAACGCGCAAAAGCTGAAGAAGCTTTGTCGCTCTATAAAGATGCGCAGGAAATGCTCCGGCATTTCAGGGAGAATAAAGTGATTACTATCAATGCGGCAATCGGTATTTATCCTGCTTATTCAACAGGGGAGGATATTGTTTTCAACAGAGACAATCAGTTGATAACCATTCCGATGCTTAGACAACAACAGCCTTCCACCGACGGATATTGTTACTCTCTTGCAGATTTTATCAAAAGTGAAGGAGATTATGCCGGTGTTTTTGCAACAACTGTTCAGGGTGTTGAGGCATTTGCCGAAAGCTTTGAGAAAAAAGATGATATGTATAACAGCATTTTGGTGAAGACATTATCAGACAGGATTGCAGAGGCTACGGCTGAATGGTTGCACTACAAAGTCAGGACAAAATACTGGGCTTATGCACCCGAGGAAAAACCTGATGTTGATGCCATGTTTAAGGTAAAATACAAGGGTATCCGACCAGCGATTGGCTATCCGTCTTTGCCTGATCAATCGATTATCTTTGAATTGGATAAACTTGTCGATTTCAGGAAAACAGGCATTACTCTGACAGAAAATGGCGCGATGTTTCCAAATGCATCAGTTTGTGGTTTGTACTTTGCACATCCGCTTTCCAAATACTTCATGATTGGGAAAATTGATGAGGCGCAACTGGAAGATTATGCAAGCAGGAAAGGAAAAACAGCAGAGGAAATCAGGAAATGGCTCATTGCTAATCTCTAAACCACGCTTTTTTTGTACTTTTGCACTTCGTTTTTGATTTTATGAGAATTGACATCATATCTGCAGTACCGGAATTGTTATATAGTCCGTTGAATCACTCTATTCTGAAAAGAGCTCAGGATCAGGGTGTTGTTGATATTCAGGTACATAACCTCAGAGATTATACAACCGACAAACATAGAAGAGTCGACGATTATGCCTATGGCTTTGGAGCTGGTATGGTTTTGCAAATTGAACCGATCGACCGATTGATTAGTTTGCTGAAATCTGAAAGGGATTATGACGAAATCATATATACTTCTCCGGATGGCGAAAAATTTACACAATCTATTGCCAATCAGTATTCCCTTTGTGGTAATTTGATGATACTCTGCGGACATTACAAAGGAATCGACCACAGAATCAGAGAGCATTTCATTACCAGAGAAATCAGTGTCGGGGATTTTGTGCTTACGGGGGGCGAAATTCCGGCTGCTTTAATGACTGATGCTATTGTCAGACTAATTCCCGGAGCCATGAGTGATGAAACTTCTGCCTTGTCAGATTCATTTCAGGATAATTTACTGGCTCCACCGGTTTACACAAGACCGGCTGAATATAAAGGTTGGAAAGTACCTGATATTTTACTTTCAGGTCATCAGGCAAAAGTAGAGCAGTGGTTGCACGAACAATCCATAGAAAGGACTAAATTATTGCGTCCGGATTTGCTCAAAGAATAAAAGAAATTTAACAAACAGAATAAACTCACGTCAAAAATATTTTATCATGTCGAAAGTTAAAGCAGGCGTTATTGGTGGTGCCGGATATACTGCCGGAGAATTATTAAGAATTTTAGTTAATCATCCTTTTACAGAGGTTGTTTTTGTAAATAGCTCCAGCAATGCCGGAAATATGATTTCTGAAGTTCATAGCGGACTTATTGGAGAAACAGATTTAATATTTACGTCAGAACTTCCTTTTAATGAGGTAGATGTGTTATTTTTATGTTCTGCACATGGTGATAGTAAGAAATTTTTAGAAGCAAGTCAACTTCCGTCACACATAAAGATTGTTGATTTGTCAACAGATTATCGTGCTAAAGGTACGGATCATGATTTTATCTACGGACTTCCTGAATTAAATAAAACAGAAATTCAAAAAGCTGAAAGGATTGCCAATCCGGGATGTTTTGCAACTGCCATTCAACTGGCATTATTGCCATTGGCATCAAAAGGATTGTTGAAAAACGAAGTGCATGTAAATGCGATTACAGGGTCAACAGGAGCAGGTGTTAAGCCATCGTCAACGTCTCATTTTAGTTGGAGAAATAATAATATTTCTATCTATAAGGCATTTGAACATCAGCATTTGCAGGAAATTACCCAGTCAGTTTGCCAACTGCAGCCTGATTTCAGTGATGCAATTAATTTCATTCCGGTAAGGGGAAATTTTGCAAGAGGTATTTATGTTACAACCTATACCCGTTGTGATTTGGAAATCGAAGAAATCAGAGCGTTGTATAAATCCTTTTACAAAGATGCCGCTTTTACTTTTATAACTGAAAAGAATCCTGATATGAAACAGGTTGTTAATACCAACAAAGCCATCATTTATCTCGAAAAACATGGTGATAAGGTGTTGATAGTATCCATGATTGATAATTTATTAAAGGGTGCATCCGGACAGGCAGTTCAAAATATGAATCTGATGTTCGGACTTGACGAGAAAGCAGGTTTGAATCTCAAATCGATTGGATTTTAAAGATATCTTTCGGAATACGTTATTTTCAGGGAATTAACTGTTCAGGCGAAGAAATTTTTTTAAATGAAACTTCTGAATATGTCCGCAAGCTGAATCAGAATGCACTTTTCTTTATAGAAATCACATAAATTTCACGTATAAAAATATAGTCTTTCAAATATTGATGTTTAAAAAAAAATGATTACATTTGTTGTTTGAAAATAAAAACCTGTTAATATCACTGATATGAAATTTGTAACATCCAGCACGGTACTACTCAGCCACTTACAGGCAATTAGTCGTGTCATCAACAGCAAGAATTCCTTGCCAATCCTTGATAATTTCCTTTTAAATCTTCAGGGCAATGTCCTTACAATGACAGCTTCTGATACAGAAACAACCTTAATCACAACTCTGGAGACAGACGAAGCTACTGGTTCTGGTAAAGTTGCGGTTGCATCGAAGTTATTGTTGGATACCCTTCGCGAGTTTTCAGATCAGCCCTTAACTTTCGAGGTGAATGACTCAACACTGGCAATGGTAATAACTTCTGCCAATGGTGTCTACAATTTTATTGGTCAGAATGGCGATGAATATCCCCGCATGCCTGAACTTCAGAATGATGCTAGATTACTTACTGTACCTGTTTCAACCCTTGCAGATGGGATTGCAAAAACACAATTCTGTACAGCTGATGATGAACTTCGTCCGGTAATGAATGGAATTTATTTTGATATTCTGAACGACTCTCTTACAATGGTTGCAACAGATGCGCACAAACTGGTAAGATATAAAACTTCATATAGTACTGTCTCTCTGAATGAAGGTGAGGATAAAGCCAGTTTTATTTTGCCAAAGAAACCTGCCAGCATGCTTAAAAATATCCTTCCAAAGGAAAGTGGTGAGGTGGAAATTCGTTTCGACAGCAAGAATGCTCATTTTAAATTGTCAAATTATACGATGATTTGCCGTCAGGTGGAAGGTCGTTACCCGAATTATAATGGCGTAATACCAAAAGAGAATCCATACAAGGTTATTGTCGACAGGGTAACAATTCTAAATGCACTTAAACGCGTTTCTGTATTTTCAAATCAGGCCAGTAATCTTGTTAAACTTCAGATTGGTGACAATATGATTACTGTATCCGCTCAGGATATCGACTTTTCAATCTCAGCAGAAGAAACATTGCAATGCCAATATGCTGATGATCCTATAAAAATCGGATTTAAATCTGCTTTCCTGATTGAAATTCTTAACACCATTACATCTTCAGATGTAATCATCGAATTAACAGATCCATCAAGAGCTGGTATTATTCTTCCTTTTGAAAATGAAGACAATGAAGATATACTCATGTTACTGATGCCGATGTTGCTGAATGACTAACAATTTGATATATAAATGATTAAAGCAGAAGAACGGTGCAGTCGTTTTTCTGCTTTTCTGTTTTTTCAATCTTTCACTCAATAATTCCCATAACAATAATTTTATGAAACTCAGTCTTAAAAATCCCATCGTATTTTTTGATCTTGAAACAACAGGTACCAATATCGTTTTTGATAGAATCGTTCAAATAGCATATCACAAGGTTTATCCGAATGGTAAGGAAGAAACAAAGAGTTATCTGATTAATCCGGGAATGCCAATCCCTGCAGAAGCAACTGCTATACATAAGATTAGCAATGAGGATGTTGCCGGTTGTCCGTTTTTCAAAGATGTTGTAGCCGAAATTGTCAGAGATATTGAAGGTTGTGATCTTGCAGGTTATAACTCCAATCGTTTCGATATTCCATTGCTTGCCGAAGAGTTGTTGAGAGCTGAGGTAGATATCGATCTTTCAAAAAGAAAATTTGTGGATGTTCAGGTTATCTTTCACAAAATGGAGCAGAGAACATTATCCGCAGCGTATAAATATTATTGCGACAAAGATCTTGAAGGAGCCCACGATGCTCAGGCCGATACTTTGGCCACGTATGAAGTGCTAAAAGCACAACTTGACAGATATCCTGAATTAAACAATGACATTGAGTTTTTGTCAAAATTTACTACCCAAAATAACAATGTTGATTTTTCGGGTAAGTTTATCTATAATGATAAGGGTGAAGAAGTTTTTAACTTTGGCAAATATAAAGGACAGAAAGTTGTGGATGTGTTAAAAACAGATACGGGATATTATGGTTGGATGCTTCAGGGTGATTTTTCTCTGCACACAAAAAAGGTTTTAACCAATATAAAGCTCAGAAGTTTTAATCGTTGAATGCATTTTAACTCTCTGTGGCATAATGATTGATGCTTTTCTGTGTTTTTTCATCATGTTTAAGATTCGTTTATATTGCTTGCTCTTAATTATTCTGTGTGCTACTCAGATTTCTCTGTCACAGGATAGTTATTCAACTCCCTCCAGAACACCGGAGCAGGAGGCTGCATTTCTAACCGAAAAAATGAAAAAGGATTTATATTTAACCTCAGAACAGTCACAAGCAATATACGAAATAAATCTTCGATATGCCCGGGAAAGAAAGGTGGAAACTTCAAGAATCAAGGCTTTGGAAAGAGTCAGGCTGAAAGAAAATGAGATTCAACAAGTATTAACCGCTGAGCAGATATCCAGAATGCAGGAAAAAAGAATCAACAGAAATCCATCTGTAAATCCTTCTGAATCCAGAGAATATACTACGCAACCACAAAACAGACAGCCACAACCAGGTAATTCTTATCAGCCTTACGATAGAAACATGCCTGCTCCGACGTATTACAGAGCCGACAGGCAGCCATCTATTCCTGGCAACAATAGAAGTTCAGCATCAGAAAATACTGCAAGAACACAATCCCCGACAACAACGGGAAGTCAACCGAGAGCAGCTTCACCATCTTCATCCGGGAGTCAGAACAGAGCAGCAGTTCCCTCTTCGTCGGGAGGTCAGCCAAGAGCTGTTGGTCCTTCCAGTTCCGGAAGTCAGCCAAGGGCTATACCGCCAGCATCTTCAGGAAACCAAACATCAGGTAATCGTTCAACGGCAATACCTGAAAGGTCAAGCGGATCGGGTAGTGGGAGTACAAGAAGATAATTATGCCAAATCCATATTTCAGTTTTAAACAATTTACTGTATATCATGATCTTTGTGCCATGAAAGTAGGCATTGATGGTGTATTGCTTGGAGCCTGGGCTGGTGTCGACAATGTTAAGCATGTTTTAGATATTGGAACAGGGAGCGGACTAATTGCCCTGATGATAGCCCAAAGAACTTTAAATGTTCACATTGATGCAATTGATATAGATGAAGGGGCATTTAAACAGTCTGTCCTTAATTTTAAGAATTCTCCCTGGAATGAAAGATTAAATTCTTTTGAAGTGTCTCTACAGGATTTTTCTTTATTGGCAAAATCAAAATATGATTTGATAGTTTCAAATCCTCCGTTCTTTATTGATTCTCTAGAAGCTCCTGACCCGAAACGTTCTCAGGCAAGGCATACAAGTACGCTTACCCACAAAGAATTATTAACTTTTGCATCCGGTTTACTTCATGAAAAAGGCAGAATCTGTTTGATCCTGCCTGTTAATGAAGCTCTCCAATGTGTGAAAATGGCTGAAGCTCTACAACTTAAATGTTATCGAAAGTGTTATGTAAAATCAATGCCCAATAAACCGGCACATAGAATTTTGCTTGAATTGGGTTTTGAATCTGTAATTACAATCGAAAGTTCCCTTACAATTGAGTTAGAACGTCAGGTTTATACTCCTGAATTCAGTCAAATGCTTCGGGATTTCTATCAGAAATTATAATAAAGATTTTACTTTTGCCTCAAGCGCTGCTTTGGGTACTGCACCAATTTGTTTATCAACAACCTGTCCATTTTTGATAAATAAAATTGTCGGGATGTTTCTGATAGAATATTCAACCGGAGTTTCAGTATTATCATCTACATTCATTTTACCGATAACAACTTTTCCTTCATATTCATGGGCAAGTTCTTCGATGCTTGGTCCTACCATGCGGCATGGTCCGCACCATTCTGCCCAAAAGTCAATTACAACGGGTTTATCGCCTGCAATTAATTCCTTGATGTTCTGATCTGTAATTTCTAAAGCCATAATATTTGTTTGTTTAAATTTTTAGTATTTATTTCGGGTACAAAACTAATCTAAAATCTTAGATTCTGAAAGTGTTTCTCTATTGAATTGTCGCATATGTTTATTGAAAAAATCTATCTGACTAATTAACCTGAAAATCAAGCTTCCCGTCGTCACGATATTTTTTTAACATTTTGAAGAATTCTTTATCTATCTGAACCCTGAACTGTCGTGAAAAAAGTTTCACTTTGCTCTGACTAATGTGGTCGTATACATTGAAATAGATATTGATATTTCCCTTTTTACGCAGAATCATATCACTCAAATCAGTTGCAAAAACCTCGTCAATATGATCCAAAGGCATCGACATGGTTAATTTGTCAACCAGTTTATCCCTGATATCATTCAGAATTTCAATTTTTTGAATTTTTAATTCAGGTGATTTATCTCCGCCGGCAACCTGATATTTTCTATCAGCACCTTTTTCCTGAACGGTTGCATAAATCATCAGATACAAATCCTTGATCATAAATTTACTGAAATCGATGTAATTACTTCCAAAAAGTGCAAATTCAAAAGCACCGTCATAATCTTCCAGCGTGAGAATACCATAGGGATTTCCGGCTTTTGACGTGCCATGTCTGATGGCAGTCACCATTCCACCAATTTTGAGTGATTTTCCCATTAAAGGAGCTAAATCCTTTAAATCGGTCGTTTTGGTATTGCAAATAAAGTTCAGTTCAAATTCATAATCATCCAAAGGATGTGCTGAAAGGAACATGCCAATATACTCACGCTCCTTGCCGAGCTTTTCTAAAGGCGACCAATCGCTGGCAAAAGGTATTTCAGGTTTCTGAATCTCTATAGTATCCAGGCCTCCGAAAAGTGAGTTCTGATTCATTGCATTGTCTGATTGAAATTTATTGCCATAACGGATAATACTTTCAATCACGATTTCACCTTTGCTGTTTTCAATGAAAAATTGTTCGCGTTTCATTTCCGGAAAACAATCAAATGCGCCTGCAAAAACCAAACTTTCAATCGCTTTTTTATTGCAGGAAGTCAGGCTCACTCTTTCAATAAAATCAAAGATGTTTTTGAAACGGCCATTCTTTTTTCTTTCCTGAACGATTGCTTCCACAGCACCCTCACCCACACCTTTTATTCCTCCCAAACCAAAGCGGATATCTCCTTTAGGATTAACAGTAAATGTAAGCTCACTTTCATTGACATCAGGTCCAAATACATTGATGCCCATGTTACGACATTCGTCCATGAATTTGGAAACCTCACTGATATCGTCCTTATTGCGGGTTAAGTTAGCCGCAAGAAATTCAGCCGGATAATGCGCTTTCAGAAATGCTGTTTGGTAAGCAATCCAGGAATAACAAGTGGCATGTGACTTATTGAATGCGTATTTTGCAAATTCCGCCCAGTCTGCCCAGATTTTTTTTACTTTATCCTCTGGTCCAAATCCGTTTTTTTTACATCCATCCAGAAATTTTATTTCCAGTGCGGCCATCTTGTCAACAAGTTTCTTACCCATGGCTTTACGCAACTCGTCCGACTGACCTCTTGTAAATCCCGCCAGGTCGCGACTAAGAAGCATGACCTGCTCCTGATAAACCGTGATGCCATAAGTATCTTTTAAACGCCCTTCCATAACAGGAAAAGGATATTCAATCTCTTCACGACCGTGTTTTCTGTTTACAAACTGAGGAATATATTGCATCGGACCTGGTCGGTATAAGGCATTCATGGCAATCAAATCCTCAAATTGTGTTGGTTGAAGATCCCGTAAATACTTTTGCATTCCGTTCGACTCAAACTGGAAAGTTCCAACTGTCAATCCTTTACTGAAAAGCTCATAGGTTTTTTTATCATCTATAGGGATTGCATCAATGTCGATATCATCACCCTTCGATTTTTTTACATTCGAAATTGCTTCTTTTATGATCGACAAAGTTTTCAGCCCGAGGAAGTCCATTTTTATTAACCCGATTTCCTCAATAACCGAACCCTCATATTGCGTAACAAGCATTTCTTCATTTGTTTCCTTGTCGACAGCCGTACTCAATGGAACACAGTTTGTCAAATCTTCAGCTCCGATGATTACACCGCAGGCATGAACACCCGTTTGGCGAACAGTTCCTTCGAGCATTTCTGCATATCTCAAAGTGCTTGAAAGGTTATTGTCGGTTGAATTTCGTGCCTGTTGAAGCATAGGTACAAACTTCAGGCAATTTGCGATGTTAATTTTGGGTGAATTACCATCCCTGTCTTCAGGAAGTTTATCAGGGATTAGTTTGGTAAGCCTTTCAGCTTCAGATAATGGAAGTTTCTGTACCCGGGCAACGTCTTTAATAGATGATTTAGTGGCCATGGTACCATAAGTGATAATATGGGCAACTTTTTCTTTTCCGTATTTTTCAGTTACCCATCTGAGCACCTGTCCGCGACCATCATCATCGAAATCAATATCAATATCGGGCATTGAAATACGGTCCGGATTCAGAAAACGCTCAAACAGCAAGTCATATTTCAAGGGGTCAATATCGGTAATTCTCAAACAATAAGCTACAACTGAACCTGCTGCAGAGCCCCTGCCCGGTCCTACAGATACGCCCATATTACGGGCAGATTGAATGAAATCCTGAACAATAAGGAAATAGCCCGGGAATCCCATGGTTTTCATTACATTAAGTTCGAAATCAATGCGCTCAGATGTTTCCTCATTTAACTTTTCACCATACCTTTTCGCTGCACCAAGAAGTGTAAGTTCCCGTAAATAGTCTGCTTCGAGTTTTACACGAACAATTTTATCATATCCTCCGAAATTCTTATAACTATCGCCAAATTCTTCTTTCAAAACCTCTTCAGAAAACTTTTCTCTATATTGTTCCTCTGTTCCAAATGATTCAGGAATGGGATATACCGGCATCATTGGTGCTGAATCAATATCAAAGAAATCAATCTTATCAGCAATTTCCACTGAATTTTCCAATGCTTCGGGTAAATCTTTGAAGATTTCCCACATCTTTTCCGGCGATTTAAGATATTCCTGTTTGGTATAACGCATCCGGGAAGGATCATCCAAGTCTTTTCCTGTGCTAAGGCAAATTAATCTTTCATGAGCCTCTCCATGTTCCTCTTCAACAAAATGGACATCGTTAGTTGCTACTAATTTTGTTCCTGTTTTCCTTGCCAGATTGATTAGTTCCTGATTCTGAGAGCGTTGTTTTTTATATGTTTCATAGTCAGCATTAGGTTTATCCGTCTCATGCAATTGTAGTTCAAGATAGTAATCATCTCCAAAAACCTTTTTATACCACATGATGGATTCCTCTGCCTCAGTCAGATTTCCCTTTTCAACCTTTTTGTGAATTTCCCCTCCCAAACAGGCAGAGGTTGCGATTAAACCCTCACTGTATTTTTCTAAAATTTCATGGTCAATTCTCGGACGATAATAAAATCCTTCCATCCAACCCAATGAAACCAGTTTACAAAGGTTCTTGTAGCCGGTCAGGTTTTTTGCAAGAAGTACAAGATGATAGCCACTGCGGTCATTCGAATTGTCTTTATCTTTTAGTTTTCGACCTCTTCTTGCAACATAGGCTTCACATCCCAGGATTGGTTTGAAAAGTTTCTTTTCAAGAGTATTGATTTTCTCCCGGATTTTTTCCTTTTCTTCTTCCGAAAGATTTTCTCCGTTTAATTCCTCTTTCAATTTTTTCATATCATCCTTTACCCCGGCATTCTTCTTCTTTACATAATTGAAGAACTCTTTGATGCCAAACATATTACCATGATCAGTTAGCGCAATAGCCTTCATTCCTGATGAAGATGCTTTGTCGACTAATCCTTTGATTGAAGACATACCATCAAGGATAGAATAATAGGAATGAACGTGAAGATGAACAAAAGATTTCATGATAACAACATCAGAATGAATACATTAAAACTATCCGAATAATATTAAAATCGGGCTTATAAAGTTATATAAAATCGGGGATGATTTCAATTAAGGAGTGAAAAAAGTTTTGAACAATTTGGAAAATATTGGGTAAATGGGTTCAGAGACTATCCCTGAAAGGAATTTATTTGATTGGTTATTTCTTCATCGGTACCTGTTATGACAAATTTTGCCTGTTCATAGAAAGCAGCCCTTTTACCAAGGTTTTCTCTGATGAAATCAATCAGCTCTTCACTGGATTTACCAGCAATCAATGGTCGTACACCTGTTCTGGTGGACTGAAGTCGTTCAGCTAAATGTTCAGGAGTTAATTTGAGATAGATTGTTGTTCCATGGTTATTCATGAATTGCATGTTATCGAAGAAACAAGGGGCTCCACCTCCTGTAGAAATGACTACATTTTCAAATTCTCCTGTTTCTCTCAAACAGTTTTTCTCAATTTCTCTGAAATATGATTCACCTTTCTCTGCAAATATTGAAGCAATGGTCGTGTGATATTTTTTCTCAATCCAGGCATCAAGGTCATAAAAATCCAGGTGCAGATTTTTTGCAAGCAGCCTTCCCATTGCTGTTTTACCCGAACCCATATATCCTATTAAAAATATTCTTGTCATGACACAAAATTAATCAATATGTTTCAGACACACAAACCGCTAATGTATCAAAGCACAACATATTAATTCCCAATCAGGTGCGGTTATCATCAGTTTAAAGAAATTTCAGGAAGTTTAAATTCAAAAAATGACTAAAAAATCATGTAAACAACCCATTTTTCAATTATCTTTGCTGATTGTTTTTAAAGATTATCCAGGTGGAGAAAATTAGTACAGTTTTATTGATATTTACCGGTGGTACAATTTCGATGGCAGAAGACCCAACTACTGGTGCTTTGCGCCCCGTGGATTTTGAAAGGCTACAGGAATTGATGCCGGAATTAAGACAAACAGGTATCTATATTAAAAGCGTACCATTTATACCCTTGATTGATTCCTCGGATATTCATCCTGTTAACTGGGAAAAAATTGCTTTGTGTATCTTTGAAAATTATGATAATTTCGATGGTTTTGTTGTACTTCACGGCACAGATACCATGGCATATTCAGCTTCGGCATTAAGTTTCATGTTGCAAAATCTTTCAAAACCTGTGATTTTTACCGGTGCTCAACTTCCGATCGGAATGATGCGTTCGGATGCAAAGGAGAATTTGCTAACTTCTATCGAAATTGCTGCAGCTAAAGAAAATGGTGCTGCGATAGTTCCTGAAGTTTGTATTTTCTTTGAAGATACACTTTTAAGAGGTAACAGGACTACAAAAAAGAATGCCGAACATTTTAATGCTTTCGGTTCGTATAATTATCCTGCTTTGGCAAAAGCTGGTGTGCATATCAAATACTTCAGAAATTATATTCATTATCCTGAACCGAATGCAAAACTGAAGCTCAGATTAAACACCAATCCCAATATTGCCGTGCTTAAACTGTTTCCGGGAATTTCAGAAACAGTAGTAAATGCAGTTTTGAACATTCCGGGTGTAAAAGCAATTGTGCTGGAAAGCTTTGGTGCAGGAAACGCACCACGACAAAAATGGCTTTTTGAATCTTTAAACAGTGCAATTCAAAAGGGGATTATCATTGTAAATAAATCGCAATGTGGCACAGGTAGTGTTGAGATGGGAAGGTATGAAACAAGCCTTAATTTGCTTAAAGCAGGGGTTATTAGTGCTTATGATTGCACTACAGAAGCATTGGTTACGAAATTAATGTATTTATTAGGTGAATATCAAAATCCTGAACAGGTTAAACAACTTTTGTCTGTGAGTATATGTGGAGAAATGACTGTTAATTAATATCAATATTGAGATTTATGGGAAATTTTGCTAAATGGATAGGTGGCGGACTTGGTTTTGCAATGGGTGGTCCAATCGGGGCTATCATAGGTTTTGCATTAGGGTCGTTGTTTGGCTCTGATTCGGTAAATATTGGTTCGCGACCTGCAAATCGCAGCAATGAAACTGCTGAGGGAGACTTTAAAGCCAGTTTAATCGTAATGATTGCCTGTGTTATGAAATCTGACGGTAAAGTTCAAAAGGCTGAACTTGATGTTGTTAAAAGATTTCTGGTAAGTAATTTCGGTGAAGATGGTGCGCTGGATGCGCTACAGTTGCTTAAAAAGGTTTTAGATCAGCCTATTGATGAAGTTCAGGTTGCATCTCAGATTAAACGATACATGAATTACTCATCAAGATTGCAATTAACAAGGCTTTTATTTGAAATTGCTTTTGCTGATGGAGATGTAAATGAAGCCGAACTCAGAGTTATCAATAGGATTTCTATGGAGTTTGGATTAACTGCTGCTGATCTTGAATCACTGAAGGCTCCTTTTGTGAAAAACGTAGATAAGGATTGGGCATATAAATCATTGGAATTAAAACCTGATGCTACCAATGATGAAATTAAAAAAGCATACCGGAAAATGGCGATGAAATATCATCCGGATAAAGTTCATAATCTTGGTGAAGAAATGAAAAAATCTGCTACAGATAAGTTCAGGGCAATCAATGAGGCTTATGAACATCTGAAAAAGCAAAGAAATTTTGTTTAATATCTGAAAAATGGAAAAACTAATAACAATAAGATCATTCAACAGTTCAGTTGATTCAGAGATGGTAAGAGCATATCTGGAATCAATGGGTGTTACTTGCTTTCTTCAGGACGAGTTGATAAATCGTGCTTATATCGCAAATGTTAACGGTGGGGTAAAACTTCAGGTGCCTGAAAATGAACTGGAAAATGCAATTTTATTACTAAAGGAGGGTGGATATTTGAATGATGCTGATCTTGAGCCTTCTTCTGAAATTAAATGGGTTGATAAATTTTTACAGATGTTCAGAAAGAAAGGTTGACAAATGGCTGAAAAACAAATGAAGAAGTTAGCCAAAGAAACTGCCATCTATGGTGTAAGCAGTATTCTGGGGAAATTCATGAACTGGCTGCTTGTGCCATTGTACAGTTATGTGCTGACCAGTCCTGCTGACTATGGAATTGTGGCAAATTTATATGCATGGACAGCCCTGCTACTTGTTGTGCTAACCTATGGAATGGAAACCGGTTTTTTTCGTTTTGCCAATAAATATGCTGAGATCGATAGAAAAGTTTATGGAAACACATTGATGTCAGTTACCTCGACAAGTTTAATTTTCGCTGTTTTAACAGTTGTTTTTTCGCAGGAAATTGCAAATGCATTGGGTTATCCCAATCATCCTGAGTTTATTGCCATGTTGGGTGCTGTGGTTGCAATGGATGCAATTGGCTCTATCCCTTTCGCGTGGTTGCGGTATAAGAGTCGCCCAATCAGGTTTGCCTCATTGAAACTTTTGATGATTTTTACAAATATCATTTTTAATATCTTTTTTCTTGTAGTTTGCCCCTGGGTTATGGAAAAAAATCCCGGATTAATCGACTGGTTTTATGATCCTGATTATGGTGTTGGGTATGTCTTTATTGCCAATGTAATACAAACAGTTGTAGTTACAGTTGCCCTGTTGCCTGATATGCTTAAGGCTGAATTTAAGTTTGATGCTGCTTTGTTAAGGAAAATTCTCGCATATTCTCTACCTTTATTAATACTGGGCATTGCAGGAATTATGAATCAAACACTTGATAAAATCCTTTTTCCATATTTGATTGATGATCCGGAAATAGCAAAAACCGAACTGGGAATTTATTCGGCTTGTTTTAAAATATCTATGGTTATGATGATGTTTACGCAGGCTTTCAGATATGCATACGAACCTTTCATCTTTGCCAAACACAAGGATTCAGGAAGCAAAGAAGCATATGCCGATGCAATGAAATACTTTGTAATTTTTTCCTTGTTGATATTTTTGGGAATGGTATTTTACCTTGATATTTTTAAATTCTTAATAAGAAGTGATTATAGAGATGGTTTACGTGTTATTCCAATTGTTTTATTTTCATATATCTTTCAGGGAGTATTCTTCAATTTGTCACTTTGGTATAAATTAATGGATAAAACCATGTATGGAGCTTGGTTTTCAGTTGTAGGCGCAGTTATAACGCTTGGAATTAATATTGTTTTTGTTCCTGTCTTTAGCTATATGGCATCTGCATGGGCAGCTTTTGCTTGTTATTTTGTAATGATGTTGCTTTCATATTTCATTGGCCAAAAAAATATGCCAATTCCTTATGACTTAAAAGCTATTGGATTATATACCATATTGTCAGTCGTGTTATTTTCAATATCAATATTTATCGAAACACCCTGGAATGCTGTGGATATCATCCTGAAAACAATGCTTATATTAATTTTTATTATCGTTCTGATAAAAAGGGATTTTCCACTCGAAAATATTAAATTTGTAAAAAGATTTTTAAAGTAATTTATATGACTGTATCCCAACAATGTAGAGAGATTTTCCGGGTTTCTATCGATGATTATCATAAATTGGATGATGTTGATGCTCAAATAGTTAATCCCTGGCCAATAAAAAGTTTTGAATATTATTTATACCTGAAAAACTGGATCGACACAGTGCAATGGCATTTAGAAGATATTATCAGAGATCCCTTTATTGAGCCAGTTGAAGCATTGAAAATTAAAAGAAGAATTGATAAATCTAATCAGGATAGAACAGATTTAGTGGAACTGATTGATTCCTATTTTCTTACATTATATCAATATGTTGAACAGGACTCAAACGCGGGAATAAACACAGAGAGTCCTGCATGGGCAATCGACCGTTTGTCTATACTGGAATTGAAAATTTTCCATTGGAAAACTGAAGTTGAAAGAACAGATGCTTCAGTCGAACACATTCAGAATGCCAATGAAAAACTTCAGATTTTACTAGAGCAGGAAAAGGATTTGTCAACCTCCATCGATAATTTATTAGATGAAATTGCGACAGGAAAGAAAGTAATGAAGGTTTACAAACAGCTAAAAATGTACAATGATCCAAATCTAAATCCGGTGCTTTACGCCGGAGGTAAAGCATAAGTTTTTAAATGGTTCAGAAAATCCTGATAATACGATTCTCTGCTTTAGGTGATGTTGCTATTTCGATTCCTGTTATAGCTGCTTTTGCAAAACAGCATCCGGAAAGTCAGGTTTATGTTCTGAGTAAGAGAAATTTCTCGTCAATTTTTGAGAATGTAAGTGAAAATGTTTTTTTTCTGGGTGCGGATTTTCAAAACGAACACAAAGGAGTTTTCGGTTTATGGTCTTTGTTTAAACAACTTAAGAGAATTAATCCAAACTATATAATTGATTTACATGGTGTTTTAAGATCTCATTTCATTAGAACACTGTTTTTTCTTTCAGGAAAGAAAACTGCATCGATAAAAAAAGGGAGGAAAGAAAAAAAAGCTTTAACCAAAAGAAATCATAAAGTATTTAAGCGTTTATTGCCTGTGGTTGAACGTTATAAACGGGTTTTTTCTGATATTGGATTTGATATTGTTTTAGATTATAGTTTTGTATTTCAGGGAAACCAAACCAATTATGATGATAATTTTTTAAAATTCAGCGAAGGTAAAACCAATTTAGCTATTGCTCCTTTTGCTAAGCATCAGGGTAAAATTTATCCTGCATTAAAAATGGTTAAATTGTTGGAAATGCTGGCCCAAAAAGGCAAATATGAAATATTTCTTTTTGGTGGTGGCAAAGACGAGATGATTCAAATGGTTGAATGGCAACAGAAAATCCCATCATTACAAATAGTAGCAGGTAGAATGTCATTACAGGATGAAATATGTATCATGAAAAAAATGAATATGATGATAACCATGGATTCTGCTAATATGCATTTGGCAGCTTTGGCAGGTGTGCGGGTTATATCAATCTGGGGAGCAACACATCCTTATGCTGGATTTGGTCCGCTTAATCAGAATGATCAGGATATAATTCAAATTGAATTAAATTGCAGACCCTGTTCTGTTTTTGGGAATAAGGCCTGTTATAGAAAAGATTATGCTTGTTTAAATGGTATTGAACCGGAAATAATTTTAGATAGAATTGAGAATGTTGTATGAGAATAGGATTTGATGCTAAAAGAGCTTTTCATAATGAACGTGGTTTAGGGAACTACAGCCGTGATTTAATTCGGATAATGCATGAAAATTATCCGGAAGAGGATTATTTTGTTTTTAATCCAAAACCAGCTCAAAAGGATTTGATGAGTTCGGGGATCATATCCAATCAGATTTTGCCTGAAGGTTTGATATCCAAGGTGTTGCCATCACTTTGGAGATCTTATGGAATATGCAAAAGTATAAAAAATCTGAAGATTGATCTTTATCATGGATTAAGTCAGGAATTGCCATTTGGCATCAATAAATACAAAGTCAAAACAGTTGTGACATTTCATGATGCCATTTTCATGAGATATCCGGAATTATACGATAAATTTTATCGTGAGATTTTCATCAAAAAAAACCGCTATGCAATCTCCGTCTCTGATGGCATTGTTGCAATAAGTGAACAGTCAAAACGTGATGCCATAGAATTCTTTAATGCGCCGGAGGATAAAATCAGTGTAGTTTATCAAGGTTGTAATCAGGCATTTAGAATTCCTGTTTCCGATGAAGACAAAGAA
>JBILFS010000051.1:0-8610 GCA_044351455.1 Paludibacter sp.
ATTCCTAATGCTGAAAATTCTGATTTTTTTATGCATAGTCTTCTCAACGAAATCCAATTGTTTGCATCAAATTTCAGGTATAAATTGTATTTTTGTACGCATTATGTTATATCCTGCAAATTTTGAATATAAAATTGATTTCAGTACTATCCGACAGTTGCTGACAGATAAATGTATTTCTTCACTGGGAAAAGAGAAAGTGATTGAAATATCATTTTCAGCAAATCACGATTTGGTTACTAAACTGCTTAATCAAACGGATGAACTGAGAAGACTGATGTTGAATTCAGAGGATGATTTGCCTGTTGGGGATTTCTTCGATTTGCGCGAAGCATTGTCGCGAATCAGGGTCGAAGGTTTATTTCTGGATGAAAATGAAGTCTTTGAGTTGCGCAAAGCATTGGAAGCCGTTCGGCGGTTGGTTGATTTTATTGCAAAACAGGAAGAAAAATTATATCCTGAGTTACACGCTCTTTTAGATGGGGTAGCGCTGTTTCCTCAGATTATCAGACAGGTAGATCTGATTTTAGACAAATTTGGTAAAATTAAGGATCATGCCTCACACGAACTCAGCCGGATTCGGCGGGAGATGCAAAGTGTGCAGAGCTCTGTATCCCGTTCGTTAAACACCATTCTCCGACAGGCTCAGGCTGATGGGTATGTGGAAAAGGATGTTGCACCTACAATGCGCGATGGACGATTGGTTATTCCCGTATCTCCTGCCTTCAAAAGAAAAATTTCCGGAATTGTTCATGATGAATCGGCTTCCGGAAAAACCGTTTTTATTGAACCTGCTCAGGTGGTGGAAGCCAATAACAGATTGCGTGAATTAGAAGGGGAGGAGCGAAGAGAAATTATCCGGATTTTGGTGGAATTTACCAATTTTGTACGACCTTTTAGCGAACAAATTGTGGATTCCCAATATTTTCTGGGAGAAATTGATTTTTTGAGGGCTAAAGTTCTTTTTGCTGACTTAATCGGGGGTATCCGACCCCGGGTGGATGATGCTTGTTTGCTCGAATGGAACAAGGCCATTCATCCTTTACTGTATCTTTCTTTGTCGAAACAACAAAAACAGGTTGTGCCACTGGATATCATCCTGAATGAAAATCAAAGAATTCTGTTGATTTCAGGTCCGAATGCCGGAGGAAAATCTGTATGTTTGAAAACTGTTGTCCTGCTTCAATATATGTTGCAATGTGGTTTGTTGATACCTGTGCATGAAAACAGCCGTTGTGGTATTTTTGAAAGACTCTTTATTGATATCGGGGATGAACAATCCATTGAGAATGATCTGTCGACCTACAGTTCCCATCTCACCAATATGAAATTTTTCATCAGAAACAGTCAGGATAAAACACTCTTACTGATAGATGAATTTGGTACCGGAACGGAACCCATGATTGGTGGTGCACTGGCTGAAGCAACATTGGAAAGATTTAATAAAAATCTGGCATTTGGAGTAATCACAACCCACTACACCAATCTGAAACATTATGCAGAAGATGCAGCAGGAATTGTTAACGGAGCCATGTTGTACGACAGACAGCATCTACAACCTTTGTTTCAATTGCAGATAGGAAATCCCGGTTCATCTTTCGCCATTGAAATTGCCCGAAAAATTGGTTTGCCGGAAGATTTAATTGCAGATGCAGCTGCCAAGGTGGGTTCCGAACATCTGGATTACGACAAGCATTTGCAGGATATTGTACGGGATAAACGATACTGGGAAAATAAAAGACAGCAAATCAGACTGAAAGAAAAGAAATTGGACGAAGTATTGGAAAAGTACGAAACTGAAATGTCGGACATTCACAAACAACGGAAAGAAGTTGTAAGAAAAGCAAAAGATGAAGCCAGACAAATGATTTCGGATGCCAATGCCAAAATCGAAAACACCATCCGCGAAATTCGGGAGTCGCAGGCTGATAAGGAAAAGACCCGAATTATCAGAAAAGAATTACAGGACTTCAGGGAACAGGTTATTGAAAATCTGAAGGAAGAAAAGAAAAACCCGGTAATTCCGGGTAGAAAGACTGTCGTAAAACCGGTTAAACAAGAGATTCCTTTGTTGACTGTTGGGAGTCAGGTGCGACTGAAAGGACAAACAACGACTGGCAAAATTATGGAAATTCAGGGGAAGTCGGCCATTGTTGCTTTCGGAATGCTGAAATCTTCGGTTAAACTGACTGAACTGGAAATAATCAGCAATAATCAGATTAAAAAGGAACAAAAAAAACAAACTGTTGCTGTTGATACTGTGACAGATGATTTGCGTCAACGAAAACTTCATTTCAAATCTGATATTGATCTTCGTGGGTTCCGGGCTGATGAGGCTTTGCAGGCTGTAACCTATTTTATTGACGATGCCATCATGGTTGGTGTTGGTTCGGTCAGAATTCTTCATGGTACAGGTACAGGCGCATTGCGGCAGTTAGTCAGACAGTATCTTGGAACAGTACATGGAGTAAAACGATTCAGGGATGAACATGTGCAATTTGGAGGGGCAGGAATTACCATTGTAGAGTTTGATAATTAGTTCAGTATATATCGGTTATTTGTCATCCTTTTTTCATTCTTTTTTATTTTATTGAGTCAAATAAAAATTGTACCTTTGCACTCGAATTCGGAGGGGTGTTTGTACTCCGGAAATTCAATTCAAACTGGAAGAACAATTATTAATTTCATAATCATCAGACATGAGTAAAATTGAAAAAATCGTTGCCCGTGAAGTGCTTGACTCACGCGGTAATCCTACTGTAGAAGTAGATGTAATCCTGGAATCAGGTGTTATCGGACGTGCTGCTGTTCCATCAGGAGCATCAACAGGTGAAAACGAAGCCATCGAATTACGCGACGGTGACAAAAAACGTTATCTTGGAAAAGGCGTACTGAAAGCAGTAGCCAACGTAAACAATGTAATTGCTCCTGCATTGGTAGGTGTGGATGCTATGCAACAGCGTGCTATTGACAAAATGATGATCGCTATGGATGGTACTAAAACTAAATCCAACCTGGGTGCTAACGCTATTTTAGGTGTTTCTTTAGCTGTTGCCAAAGCTGCTGCTGAATACCTTGGATTGCCTTTATATCGCTATATCGGTGGAACTAACGCATTTACTTTGCCTGTTCCAATGATGAATATCATCAACGGTGGTTCTCACTCTGATGCTCCTATCGCTTTCCAGGAATTCATGATTCGTCCTGTAGGTGCTGCTTCATTCCGTGAAGGTCTTCGTATGGGTGCTGAAGTTTTCCATTCATTGAAAAAAGTATTACACGATCGTAACCTGAGTACTGCTGTAGGTGATGAAGGCGGTTTCGCTCCAAACCTCGCAGGTGGAACTGAAGATGCGTTGGAATCAATCCTGAAAGCTATCGAACTTGCTGGTTACAAAGCTGGTGTGGATGTGACTATCGGTCTTGACTGTGCTGCTTCTGAGTTCTACAAAGACGGCGTTTATAACTATGCCAAATTTGAAGGTCCTAACGGAAAACGACGTACTTCTGCTGAACAGGTTGATTATTTGGCAGAACTGATTGCTAAATATCCTATCGATTCTATTGAAGATGGTATGGGCGAAGGTGACTGGGATGGCTGGAAACTGTTGACTGAGAAAATCGGTGACAAATGTCAGCTTGTAGGTGATGATTTGTTCGTAACCAATGTTGAATATCTGAAAAAAGGTATCGATATGGGATGTGCAAACTCTATCCTTATCAAGGTTAACCAGATTGGTTCTTTGACTGAAACATTGGATGCTATCGAAATGGCTCACCGTGCAGGTTATACTTCAGTAACTTCACACCGTTCTGGTGAAACTGAAGATGCTACAATTGCTGATATCGCTGTAGCTACAAATTCAGGTCAGATTAAAACAGGTTCTTTGAGCCGTTCCGACCGTATGGCTAAATACAACCAGTTACTTCGTATAGAAGAAGAATTAGGTGATTTGGCTGTTTATGGCTACAAAAAATAAGTAGTTGATTTAAAACTCTTTATCATAAGCGGATGAATTTTGTTGAAAATTCATCCGCTTTTTTTGCGTTTTATTCAGGATAAATTCTTATTTTTAGCAATGCAAAATTCTGGAATGTTGTGTGTTGATTATCAATTCTTTCGTTTTTTTTTGCTTCAATCCTGAATACTAATGTGTAACCTTGCTGAGAGAAATAGCGTATTGTGTTATTTTTCACAGCCTAAATGAAATCTTATGGGCGCTAAAAAGAACTTTGTGCTGGATACAAATATTATCCTGCACGATTACAAATGTTTGCATAATTTTGAAGAAAATGATGTATATATTCCAATTGTGGTGTTAGAAGAGTTGGATAACTTTAAAAAGGGAAATGAACAAATCAATTTTAATGCCCGTCAGTTTTCAAGGGAACTGGATTTGATTGCCAACGAAAAACTCTTTAAAAAGGGAGTGGAAATCGGTGATGGTAAAGGCAGACTCTTCATCATGAGTAATTATGAATATCCGGATGAGTTTTCAATGGCTTTCATGGAGAAAACATCCGACCACAGAATACTTGCTGCGACCTATCATCTCTGCAATGAGAAAAAAAACATGAAAACCATTCTGGTTACCAAGGATATAAATCTCAGAATGAAAGCTTTATCTTTGGGTCTTGAAGCTGAGGATTATATCAATGACAAGGTAACCAATCATAATATCTTTGAAAAGAAGAATGAGGTTTATACCAATGTTTCTCCGGAAATAATCGATAAACTATATAAACCGGAAGCAGAAGTTTCGATTGATGAACTTGAATTTGCTGCAGATATTGAACCACAGGATTGTTTCATTCTGAAAAGTATAAAATCTTCAGTCTTAGTAAGATATATTCCTCAAACAGGAAAAGTAAGAAGAATAGAGAAAGAAAGATGTTTTGGAATTGAACCCAGAAATGCAGAACAGGCTTTTGCAATGAATGTGCTGTTGGATGATGATGTGAAATTGGTTGCTCTCACAGGTAAATCAGGAACCGGTAAAACGCTACTTGCGCTCGCTGCAGCACTTCAGAAACATGATGCTTATAAACAAATTTTACTTGCCAGACCTATTGTAGCTCTTGCTAACAAGGATCTTGGTTTTCTTCCCGGGGATGAACAGCATAAAATTGCACCCTATATGCAACCGCTTTTCGATAACCTGAATGTAATTAAACACCATTTTTCTTATCAGGGAAAAGAAATCAGACTGATTGAAGAAATGCAAAAAAATAATCAGTTGGTTATCGAAGCTTTGGCGTATATCAGAGGCCGGAGTTTGAGTGAAACATTTTTCATCATCGATGAAGCGCAGAATCTGACTCCGCACGAAATTAAAACCATCATTACGAGGGCAGGTGAAGGGACTAAAATCGTCTTTACGGGTGATATCCAACAGATAGATTCACCTTATCTGGATATGTTTTCCAACGGACTGGTTTATATGATCGACAGAATGCACGGTCAGGAAATCTTCGCCCACATCAATCTGATGAAAGGTGAGCGAAGTTTTCTGTCCGAACTTGCAAGTAACTTGCTATAATTACTTTTTCATTTTACCCAAACTTACACTCAAACCGATTTGTAAGTTTGTGGTAGCTTTTGTCAATGGAATATATTGTGGTGTATAAAGCATTGGGATATAGTCGCATGCTAAAAAGATATTGGCAACACCAATGTTGAACGACATGGCTGCTCCAATGGTGTTTTCAATACCATTGAGCAAGGAATAACTTGCAGCCAGATTCAATCCGCTATAGGGTTTGAAGTTAATCATACCCGTTATTTCCGACATGCTGTTGCCGGGATACATGCGGTTTGAATATAGGACTCCAAGTGTAAACATATCATTCAGAATACCACCTTCAACACCCAGATTTAATGTAGGAACAAGCTTTTCAGTCAGATTATCTGCTTCATTAACCTCTCTGAATTCAGCCATTTTCATCAGATTATCTGTTAAATCCTTGATTTGATCATCAATAGGATTACTGCCAGCGGTTTCTTCAAGACTGATTCCATCCAATCCACCAAATGTTACATTTCCGGTTGAACGGGCAACTTTGTTGTAGTTTTTATTCCATTTAACTGAACCTAAATCGACAATACCAGCGGATACTTCCAGAAATTCAAAAGGTTTATAAGTTGCTCCAAAGTCAATTCCAAAGCCCAAACCAGCCATTTTGATATTGGATGAATTGATATTAACAGGTAATTCAGATCCCTGAAAGCCAATAATACCATTAGCATCAGGATTGAATTCCGCCATACTTCCGTACAAATTCATCAATCCTTTGGTGCTGATACTCCAGGCGTCAGGTTTCATATCAATGGTCATTTCATCTATGCCGGCAATAAGTCGGGCTCCACCAACCAGTACTTTTCCTTTTATACCCACCCTCAGATTATCAATAACCTGGATGGATGTACCTAAAGAAGCTTCAACCACAGCACTGGTATTGAATGTTAAGTTGTTGATTTCATATTTGTTGCCTGTGGACGAAGACATGCCGTTTTTCATAAATTCAAACAAACCTATCGGAAGATTTAAACCAGCATTGATTTTGCTGGCAACCTCAAAATTCCAGAAAGTTTTTCCGGAATAAGCTCCCAGGGAAAGCAAACTGAGTCTTTGATTTAATTTGAAATAATTATCCGGACTTAGTTGCGAAAGAAATTCATCCGCAGTAACATGCTCACTCATGAAGGTGAGTAAAGGTCCGTCGGCAGTTTGTCCCGGATAAATAAACTGTGTCAGTTGAAAATTTGATTGAATATCAAAATTGACAGCACCAAGAGCAGGATAACTAAAATATCCTCTGGTTGGGACTAAAGCAGGATTCATCAAATGTTTATGGGTTGCATCATCCATGAAATATCCGATGCGTGCCACCGAATTCTGAGCTTGTGAAGTGTAAAAAGTAAATGTCAACAAGCTAACGGCAAAAATATATTTTATAATTGATTTCATACGGTAGTTATTTTATAGTTTTACTTTAATTCCACCTAAAACACGTGCTTTCAGTTCTGCTTTCAGGAAATTCGAAGGTTTGATTGGTGTGCCTGCAACAGTTGCATTTGAACTTGCCTTGAAGACCATTTCAATTTTTTTCAATTCCTTCAGATTTTCGAGATTATCGGCAATGTTGATTTTCAAATCAGAAACCACACCATTGCCATTGGGTGCACCGGCCAGGATTGTTGCATCAGTGGTTGTCGCAATAATATCTCCATTAGCTTTCATGAGTTTCAGACTTAATTTCAAATCCAAAGGAATAGAATTGGTTATTTTGGCTAACAATTCCAAACCACCTGTAGAAACATCCAAACCGCTTAAATCAAGATTATCCACTTCCATGGTATCCTTCAGTGTTATATTCAAATCTTTTCCAAATGCAAAAGGAATTTTGATATCATACTTCACTTTCAGTTTGTAATTGGCCATCAAATCAATGAAATGTTGCTGACTCATGTTGATGGTTGGCTTGATATTGATTTTAATTGCATCAGGAACCGGTTTGAAAAGATTGGATACATTCTTATTGATGTATTGATAACCCGCAGGCATGCCCGAACTACTTGGTGAAATCCAGTATGCTGATTTTGTAAAGACGGATGAAGATGAAGTTTTTGGTAAACTGAAATTAAATGATATTTTGTTATCCGTTAAATCAGTGCCATTTTTCACTTGTGTCAGACCAAGTTCTGCATCTACCGGAATTCCGATATTACTTTCTGTAGAAATGGATATAACCGGATTGGCAATGTCGAGAACAACATCATCGCCCCGAAGCATTTCAGGGATGTCGCTCAGACTAACCACCTGATCCTTAATTAAGTCGCCAAAGTTATAATTGAACTTACCATAAGCATGTTGTATCGAAAGACCTTTGATTGTTGCTGTTACACCGGCTTTGATATCCACACCGCTCAGATCGCTGCTATTTACAACAGGATCGACAATGGAAACTTTAACATCAAATCCAACTTCTTCATTCAGATTTAGTTTGCCTGCTAAAGGTGAACCATTGAATTTTAAACCTTTCAAATTGATGGTTTCTGACAGTTTGCCATTTACAAATGCTCTTTTGATGGTTAATTCATTGTTTGCATTTACCTGTCCGGGACTAAACATCAACATGGACGGGAATTTCAGTTTGATTTCTGCATTTAATGGATTAGCACCCAGATTTGGTAAATTCTGAATATTAACATCCATTTTTAAGGAAGCACCACTTTTTAACAATAAACTATCTAAGGAATAGATCTCAGCAGGGATGTCAAATGCCATATTCAGTGTAGTTTTATCGCTGTATGAAGCCTCAAGGGTTTTCAACTGAATGGAGGTTGATTCAATCGACATGTCATTGATGGTTGCCTGATAAATTATCTCTTTGTTATTTAAAGATTCAATCTGGGATGAATTTACATTGCCTGATAATAATTTAATATCACCACCCAAACTAACAGAATCTTTGATGATCAATTTACCGTTTTGAAGATTTTTGTTGATTCTCAGGGCTTTTAGTTCCAATTCAATGAAATCCGGAATATCGCCGGTAATGGTATATTCATTATTACTCAAATTGGCATGAGGCTGGAATTCAAATAAA
>JBILFS010000052.1:0-8606 GCA_044351455.1 Paludibacter sp.
GACCGACCTCGCTACAGGCCGTGAAACGCTGGAGGATGTCAATATGATTGTTTTCTGTGGTGGATTTTCCAATTCTGACGTGTTGGGTTCTGCCAAGGGATGGGCGGGTGCATTTTTGTTCAATGAAAAATCGAAAACAGCCCTGGATAATTTCTATAAAAGGGAAAATACTTTAAGTTTAGGTATTTGTAATGGTTGCCAGTTGATGATTGAACTTGGTCTGGTAACACCCGAACATGATGCTAAACCGAAGATGCTTCATAATGATTCTCATAAATTTGAATCACAGTTTTTAGGTCTCGCCATTCCTGAAAATAATTCCGTGATGCTTGGTTCTTTGTCCGGAAGTAAACTGGGAATCTGGGTTGCGCATGGTGAAGGAAAATTTTCCATGCCAAAGGCTGAAAGTGACTATAATATTATTGCAAAATATTCTTACGATGCTTATCCTGCAAATCCAAATGGATCTGATTATGCCATTGCAGGAATCTGTTCAAATGATGGCAGACATTTGGCCATGATGCCTCACCTGGAAAGAGCAATTTTCCCATGGCAATGGGCGCACTATCCTTCTGAAAGAATTGATTCAGATCAGATTACTCCGTGGGTTGAAGCGTTTGTAAATGCAAAAAAGTGGATTCAGAATAAGGAAAAGTAAGGGTGTGAGATTGACTGTTGTGATTTAATCCGACAGTGGTGTTTTTTAATTGATCGCCGGAATTGATATGCTCAGTTTCGGTGATTTTATTTTCATCCCAAATCACTGTTTCCTGAAACAAAATGAAGCCTCCGTTGAATAACACAACGAATAAAATACATAAGATAGACTGTTGTAAACTCATAATAAGTTAGTTAGATAATAATACACTGCAAAAATATCTAATCATTTTTAATGCAGGGCTACAAATGTATTAAATTATTTTCAATCTTGTTCATTTTTTTGTAAATATTTTGTAATATATGTGAATATTTTTTTGAACCACATAGTCACATAGGAAACAATAGGTTTTTTGTGGCAGATTTGTCGCATGTAACATCGGTAAAAAATTGTGACACAAAACAATTCTCTCTCATGTAACTATATGGTTAAACATTCCCAAAATCTCATATAATTTCCGTAAATTTGCACGCATTTTCAAAAAAAACAGATAAAATCAATGGCTGAGACATCATTAATAGATAAACTTGAAGGATTACAACATAAATTCGAGGAGATTTCAACGCTTATTACTGATCCAAATGTAATTACAGATCAGAAAAGATTTGTAAAACTCAACAAGGAATACCATGATCTGGAGCGCATTCTCTCGGCCATGGAGCATTATAAACTAATGCTTGCACATTTCAATGAAGCAAAGGAAATTCTTGAAACAGAGTCGGATGCAGAGATGAGGGAAATGGCAAAGGCTGAAATTGATGAGATTGAACCGAAGATTCCTGTTGTTGAGGAGGAGATAAAATTATTGTTGATTCCTGCTGACCCGGAGGATAATAAAAATGCCATTGTTGAAATCAGGGGTGGTACAGGTGGAGATGAAGCAGCCATTTTTGCCGGGGATCTTTTCAAGATGTATAATAAATATTGTGAATCGAAAGGGTGGAAGGTTGAATTAACGAATACTTCTGAAGGTACATCCGGAGGTTTTAAGGAAATTATTTTTACAGTTTCCGGAGAAAATGTTTACGGCACATTGAAGTATGAATCAGGGGTGCATCGTGTTCAGAGAGTACCACAAACGGAGACACAGGGTCGGGTACATACTTCCGCGGCAACTGTAGCGGTATTGCCTGAAGCAAAGGAATTTGACATTGACCTGAAAGAGTCGGACGTGAGGGTTGATACTTTCTGTTCTTCGGGTGCGGGTGGTCAGTCGGTTAATACCACTTACTCAGCCATTCGTCTTGTGCATATACCTACAGGAATTACAGTGCAATGTCAGGATGAGAAATCTCAGCATAAGAATAAAGCAAAGGCAATGAATGAGTTGCGTTCGAGAATCTATGCCATTGAACATCAGAAATATCTGGATGAGATAGGTTCAAAAAGGAAAACCATGGTATCGACCGGCGATAGGTCTGCAAAAATCCGTACTTATAATTATCCTCAGGGCAGAATAACCGACCATAGAATTAATTTTACCATTTATAATCTTTCAGCATTTATGAATGGGGATGTTCAGGGTGTTATCGATAATTTGATAGTTGCCGAAAATGCTGAAAGACTGAAGGACAGTGAAATTTAATAAAAAAAGCAGAGACGTTGCCGCCTCTGCCATTTCACACATTAGAAAATGAACCGATTCACATCGGAAACATTGCGTTTAATATCAAATAATTTTCAAAATTTTACGTCGTAAGATGGTTCTTCAACAATTTCCGGAACCAACTGATTGTAAACAACTTTACCTGTTTCGTCGATTGCTACAACTGAACGTGCCATCAAACCGGCCAAAACGCCATCAGTCATCAAAACTCCATAATCAGTCGCAAAATTGTTGTATCTGAAATCAGAAGCTGTAATTACATTGCTTAATCCTTCAGCACCACAAAAACGTCCCTGAGCAAAAGGCAAATCTTTGGATACGCAGATTACCACAGTATTTTCCTGTTCGGAAGCCCATTTATTGAACTGACGAACTGATGCTGCACATACTCCGGTATCGATACTCGGAAAAATGTTTAAAACAACTTTTTTACCTTTGTAATCAGCCAGAGAGATTTCATTGAGGCTTCCGCCTACGAGTTTAAATTCAGGAGCCTGAGTTCCTACAGCTGGTAATGAACCGTTTGTTGAAACTTCGCTACCTTTAAATGTTACTTTTCCCATTTCTTTATGTTTTTTAATTGTTTTCTGTTTTAATAACGAATTACTTGCTTTTTTGTTTATTTTTGTATGAATAAAAAATAAAAAAATAACTCCAATGCTATAATTTATGTCCAAATTCGTTATATATCAAACACTTCCGCGACTTTTCGGAAATTTTAAAACAGAAAATAAAGTTTTTGGTTCTTTGAATGACAATGGTTGTGGTAAATTCAACAGCTATACAAATAAAGCACTGAATGAAATTAAAAATCTGGGTGTTACACATATTTGGTATACGGGTATCATTGAACATGCGACTCAAACTGATTATTCATCCTATGGAATTAAAACTGATTATCATACCATTGTTAAAGGTAAAGCAGGATCTGCCTATGCAATTAAGGATTATTATGATGTTGATCCTGATTTGGCAGTTTCTGTTCCAAACCGGATGAAAGAATTTGAAAACCTGGTTCAGAGAACGCACAGAAATGGGTTGAAAGTCATTATCGATTTTGTGCCAAATCACCTCGCCAGGCAATATAATTCCGATGCAAAGCCTGAAGGTGTATCTGATCCGGGCGAAAATGATAATAAGGATATTTCATTCCATCCACAGCATAATTTTTACTATTTGCCTGGGCAGCATTTCAATCCGGCTTTTAATATTGGCGATTATGTAGAATATCCTGCAAAAGCCACAGGCAATGATCAGTTTACTGCTTCGCCGTCAATTAACGACTGGTTTGAAACGGTTAAGTTGAATTATGGCGTTGATTATCAGAATGGTGGAAATAAATGCTTTGATCCTGTTCCGGATACATGGATAAAAATGACTGACATTTTACTCTTCTGGGCATCGAAAAAAGTTGATGGTTTCAGATGTGATATGGCCGAAATGGTACCTGTCGAATTCTGGCATTATGCCATTGCTAAGGTTAAAAAACAATATCCGGAGATCATTTTTATTGCTGAAATATATAATCCCGATCAATACAGAAATTACATTTTCCACGGGGGATTTGACTATTTATATGACAAAGTCGGATTATATGATACGCTCAGAAACATCATGGTTTATAATCATTCAGCGTCTTTAATAACTCATAACTGGCAAAGTTTACATGGTATTGAAGATAAAATGTTGAATTTTCTGGAAAATCATGATGAACAAAGAATAGCTTCTGCTTTTTTTGCGTCATCAGCGGAAGTTGCACGACCTGCCATGATTGTTGCATCCTGTTTAAATACTGCACCGGTGATGATTTACAACGGTCAGGAAATCGGCGAACAGGGAATGGATGCAGAAGGATTCAGTGGTTTGGATGGCAGAACGACCATTTTCGATTACTGGGGTGTGGCAACCATACAACAATGGACCAATGATGGTAAATTTGATGGTGGATATTTATCTGTAAATCAACACAGATTGAGACAGTTTTATCAAAGACTTCTGACTGTTTCCATGCAGGAAGTTGCAATACGGAAGGGTATCATGTATGATTTACAATATGCCAATTTCGAAAACCCGGATTTTGATACCAATAAACAGTTTTGCTGGCTCAGAAAACAGCTGGATGACATCATTTTAATCGTTGTTAGTTTTGCTGAAGAAAACAAAAAAGTGAAAATTAATATTCCTGCTGAATGTCTGCTATACATTGGAATACCTGAACAGTCAGTTTTTTCAGCCATTGATTTGCTGGATGACAATTATGAAATGCCGGTAACTTTATCCAGCCGGAATAAGATCAGCATTGAAGTTCCTGCTAAATCCGGTAGAATTATCAAATTAAATCAGGTATATCAGTTTGAATAAAAGCAGTAAATCAGAATTACCACCAATCCTTTTTTCCTGATTCATAACCGGATAGCACTTTTGGTTTTGAGTATGCTTTGGCTTGTTGTTTAGTAAGCTGATGACTCCATTTCACCCTTTTGTTAACATCTGAACCTTCGCCGGAATTTTTGAATTCTGCGAAATATGCCGTTTTATCTCTTGTCGTTTTGTCCCAGTTCGACCAACCTTCTTCAGCAATGTGCTTTCCTAACCGGCAATTAATAAACACAACTTTGGCATAATCTCTCCATGGACGGCCGAGGTAAACATTATTAACATTTTCTGCAGCAGTGAGACTGCAATTGAAAAAAACAAAACCGAATTTCTTATCTTTTATTGTACTGGCAGCAGTGATATAAGAATTACTTTTACTATGCAGTATACAGTTTTCGAAATATGCTGTAGCACCACCGAAAATAAAGTCAGTTGTTCCTTCAATAAAACAATTATCCATATAAACCCGGCTTTTTTCCCCCGATAAATACATGGTATCCTGGTTTCCCCTGAAAATACAATTTACAAATACACATCTGTCACCTTCTGAATGAATTGCAACTGCCTGACCAACAGCACCGGCAGTATTTTGTACCGTTACATGCTCCATTCGGAAATCGTCGGCTTCAATCAACATGGTATAGGTAAAAAAAGTACTGTTCCGACCTTTGTTGATTTTATCAAAATAGTCATCAAATGAAATGATTGTATTTTCTTTACTTTCCCCGACTATATGTAACTTTGGATTACATGCCGGAATTAATATCTTTTCATAATAAGTACCATTTTTGATGAATATCCGGATTGTTGAATCAGGAAAGGCTTTGCAAGCATTGATAGCTGCCTGTATGCTTGTGAAATTACCTGAACCATCCTGAGCAACAATAAAATCCGGCTTTTGAGCCATGCTTTGAAGTGTAATCAGTATTGATATATAAAATAACCGGTATCTATTCATTTTAATGTTTAAAAAATTCATTTATAATTAAATGTGATACAAAAATAATATTAAGCTGTCAATAAAATCATGTTTGAATTGATATTTTGAATAACCCGGGTGATATTGTTTGATTTTGTTCGTGTAAAATACCATCATTAAATCATTTATTTTTTGTATTTTTGCCAGAACAAAGTTAATCCCGATAGTTTATTTCATACCGTATGAGAAAATTGAACATCAATTACCATTCAGATTACATATTGAGAATTCTCACAGTTTTTATTTTTGCTATCAGTATATTAACATTAAGTGGTGCCAATACAATTACAGAATCTTTAAAAACCAGTAAAAACGAAAGTTTTACATTTGGGGGTGATGCCTATTTAACTTCAGGAATTGATGATCCTGTAGGTGATGGTTGGCTGCGACTCACCAAAGATACTATCTGGCAAACAGGTTATGCCATCCTCAATAAAGCTTTTCCATCTGAATTGGGAATACTGATAGATTTAGAGATGATGATCTGGCGAAAAGCAACATCCGTGAGTGCCGGTGCTGATGGTATCAATATTTTTCTTTTCGATGCGAAAACTCCGGCTTTTAATATCGGTGCTTTTGGTGGTTCTCTCGGATATGCACAGTATGTAAGTACCAGTGTTACAAAACCCGGAGTGTCAGCAGGATATCTGGGTTTAGGTATAGATGAATTTGGAAATTATAGTAATCCTACGGAAGGAAGAAATGGGGGACCGGGTTACAGGTCTAATTCAATTGGTTTAAGAGGTTCGGAATCTTTAAATTATGCATGGTTGACCGGTAATTCAAAATTATCATTTAATCTGCAGTTAGGTCCATATGCAAGTCGCCCGAATGATGATCCGTCTTATCGAAGACTTCAGATTGAGATTTCACCGGCAACATCAGGAGGTAATAAAACTTATTCGGTAACAGCACGTATGAAAACATCAAAAAGCGGTGAGTTCATCAGTATTTTTGCACCCTATACACTGACTTATGCAACTCCGGATAGTCTGAAACTTGGTTTGGCGGCATCTACCGGAATAAAACATAATTTTCACGATCTTCGGAATGTCATGATTTCTACAACCGGTGGTGTTCGTGTGGAAAAATCGGTTAATAAAGCACAGGCAAACATTGGAGATACATTGATTTATACCCTTGATGTTTTCAATCAAACACCGGGTTTACTTAGCGGACTAAAGTTAAGTGATGTTTTTAATCAATCCGATGTGATTGATATCGAGTCGGTTACTTTTAATAATCAGTTTAATAATAAAAATACTGCAAGCGGTTTTAGTAAGACGCAATTGTCGAATATCAATATTGATCTGGATGCATACAGTAACAGTCAGTTAGTTATTAAAGCAATTGTAAAGAATTATCCATCAGGGGGTTTGTTGACAAACACTGCCAATCTGGGATTAGGAGCAACGGGTGTTAATGATCCGGATATCTCCAATAATACGGCTATTGTATCTACGTTGATAACTAAAAATACCAAAGAAATTTATCTTGTAAAAACAGTTTCCAATAAAAAGCAGTTTCAATTGGGAGAACAAATTCAATATAGTTTCAAAGTTGAAAATCCGGGAGGAATAGCGCTTAAAAATGTTACAATTGTTGATAATAAATTAGCTGCACCCCCTGTTTTTATCTCCGGTGATAAAAATCTTAATAATATTCTTGAGCCGGGTGAAAGCTGGTTGTATCAGGGTAGCTATACGGTACAACAGGCCGATATCGATTCCGGAAAGATTGTGAATCAGGCAGTTGTAAATTCATTTGATCCAACAAATGCATTGGTTTCAGATACTTCAGGTATTACAGCATCAGATAACTTACCCACCATCATTATTATCAACAGAGATAGTAAAATTTCACTGATAAAGAGCGTCTCAAGCACTGGTAAATATATTGCCGGAAGTGTAGTAAGATATGCTTTAACCGTGAATAATGAAGGAAATACGGCTTTGTCGAATGTATCAGTGATTGACTCAAAAATATTGGTTCCACCGGTTTATCAACAGGGAGATATTAATAATAATAATTTGCTGGATATTGGAGAATCATGGCTTTATCAGGCTGAATATACCGTTCAACCTGAGGATATTAATACCGGAAGTATTTCAAATTCAGCAACAGTAACAGCTAAGGATCCAACAGGAAAGAATGTTTCTGATGTTTCAGGTACCACAACAGATAATGATGTTCCAACAGTGGTATTTGTTGATTTGAAAGGCAAAATTGCATTGTCAAAAACGATTGCCAATACTGCTCCCTTTAATAAAGGTGATGAAATCAGGTATTCTTTTGCTGTGAAGAATGAAGGAAATGTAAAACTTAAAAATGTAATTCTGACAGATTTAAAATTAGCGAATGCATTTACATTTGAAAGCGGGGATTTGAATGGAAATTCGGAACTTGATATCAATGAAACCTGGATTTATTCTTCAAAATATGTTGTTAGTCAGGCCGATATGGATGCCGGTTTTGTTTCGAATATTGCGGAAGTTACAGCACAGGATCCGCTTTTACAAACTGTGAAAGATGTTTCCGGAGCCACTTATTTTGAAGATATGCCAACAAAGACAATTCTGCCACAAAATCCCAAAATAGCAATTATTAAAACATTGAGTAACAGTGGAGTTTTTATGCTTGGTAATATCATCAAATATGATTTTACCATCGCAAACACCGGAAATGTTACTTTGAAAATTGATTCAGTAATTGATAATCAACTATTGAATAGAAATGCGCTGTATTTAAGCGGGGACAGAAATCTGAACAGTTTCCTTGATGTGAATGAAATATGGACATATACCGGATCTCATAAAATTACTCAGGCTGAAGTCGACTCAGGACGGGTTGTCAATTCTGCATCAGTTTATGCGAGAGATCCATTGTTAAATCCGCTCTCTGATATGTCGGGTTCAACAACTTTGAATGATAATCCGACAATTACGCAGGTTGCCCAACTCGGGAAAATTGCTCTTGTTAAAAAAGTA
>JBILFS010000130.1:0-5970 GCA_044351455.1 Paludibacter sp.
AGGGAATTATTAGCAGAGGTTGAGCTAATGTCGGCCTCAGGATTGGAAGAGCTTGAAGCTTTGAGGATTAAATATTTAAGTAAGAAAGGTGAAATCAGTTTGCTTTTCAATGCATTCAGGGATGTACCTAACGACCAAAAGAAGGAAGTAGGGCAGTTGTTGAATGAATTGAAGAATAAAGCACAGGACAAACTGAATGAAATGAAGGAACAGCTGACTGAAAATGCGGAGGCCGGTAAATTCAGTGATTTGACCAGAACTGCTGAATCTTTACCCCTGGGAAGTCGTCATCCGCTGTCATTAGTCAAAAAAGAAATCATTGATATTTTTGCAAGAATTGGTTTTACGGTTGCCGAAGGTCCTGAAATTGAGGATGACTGGCATGTGTTTGGTGCGTTGAACTTTCCACCGGAACACCCGGCACGCGACATGCAGGATACTTTCTTCATCGAGAAAAATCCGGATGTGGTATTGCGTACGCATACTTCTTCTGTTCAAACCAGGGTGATGTCGCGTCAGAAACCTCCTATTCGCATGATCTTCCCCGGCAGGGTTTACCGCAATGAAGCGATTTCATACCGTGCACATTGTTTCTTTCATCAGGTAGAGGGTTTGTACATTGATAAGGATGTGTCTTTTGCTGATTTGAAGCAGGCGCTGATGTATTTTGCCAAAGAAATGTTTGGCGATAAAACCCAAATCAGATTGCGTCCTTCTTATTTTCCTTTCACCGAACCGAGTGCTGAAATGGATATTTCCTGTAATTTGTGTGGTGGTAAAGGTTGTCCGTTTTGTAAACATACCGGCTGGGTAGAAATTCTTGGTTGTGGCATGGTTGACCCGAATGTGCTCGAAAATTGTGGCATCGATTCAAAGGTTTATTCCGGATATGCCTTCGGGATGGGTGTGGAAAGAATAACCAACCTGAAATATCAGGTCAAGGATCTCAGGATGTTCTCCGAAAATGATGTGAGATTCCTCAGGCAGTTTGAGGGGACGTATTGATTACAAATACGTCTCAAAAAACTCCGCCATTCTTCTGTAAATATGTTTGCGTGCAGTTTTTCCGGTAATGCTGTGATTCTTATCGGTATATATCTGCATCTCAAATTGTTTTCCGGCTTCAACCAATTTATCAGCCAGTATCAGGGTGTTTTGATAATGCACATTGTCATCGGCAGTGCCATGTATCAGCAAAAGCCTGCCGTTTAATTTTTCAACCTGATTAAATGCCGACGTTTTTTCATAACCCTCAAAGTTTTCTTCCGGCGTACTCATGAATCTTTCGGTATAGGCTGTGTTGTAATACCTCCAGTCGGTAACGGGTGCAACGGCAATTCCTGCTTTGAAAACGGGCTGACCGGTACTCATCGACCAAATGGTGTTTGATCCTCCATAACTCCATCCCCAGATGCCAATCCTGGATGCATCAATGTATCCGGTATTGCCAAAATACTGAGCCGCTTCAACCTGATCCTGTGCTTCTAAAATGCCCATTTGTTTGTAAGTCGATTTCAGAAATTCCGAGCCTCTTGCCCCGGTACCCCTGCCGTCCACACAGGCAACCACAAATCCTTTGCTGATGAGGTAGTATTCCCAGCCAATTTCCCATTTATCCAAAACCTGTTGTGATCCCGGACCGGAATATTGAACCATTATCAAAGGATATTTTTTAGATGCATTGAAATCTGCAGGTTTTAGAATCCAGGCATTTAGTTCGTTGCCTGAAGCCGTATTGATTTTTATAAATGCTTTTCTGCTTGTGGTGAATGCTGCTGTTTTCTTTAAAAGATCATCATTTTTTTCAATATTCCGGATAAACCCACCGGATGAATTTCTGATGCTGTACGAATCAGGGGTTGTTGTATTGGATTCCTGCAAAACAAAATATTTGAATGTATTGCTGAACCAGGCATTACTGGTGCCCTGAAGCGAACTTAAATTGATCTTTTTGCCCTTGTTGTCGATTGCGTAAATGCTTCTTGACAAAGGGGAAACTTCTGCCGACTGATAATAAATTGTTTTGTTGGACTCGTTAATGCCGTAAAAGGCCGTCAAATCCCATTTCCCGGAAGTTATTTTCTTTTGTTGGGTGCCGTTAATGCTGTATTGATACAAATGGGTATAACCATCCCGATCGGATGTCAGATAAAAACTTTGATTATCGCTGCTGAACTTAAGATTGTCAATATGTTGATAATCAATGTATCTTTTGTCTTCCTGCCGCAGGATTAATTTTGATAGTGCCGTTTTGGCATTGGCAAGTAACATGTCCAGCCTGTTTTGATTGCGGTTTAACACAAATACTGCCAGTTGATCAGCCTGATTGGTCCATCGGATGCGCGGTATGTAAATGTCTGTTTCTTTCGTGTTTAACTGAACTGTTCTGGTTGTTTTGTTGAAGTCATCATAAATGCATACAGAAACTACAGCATTTTTCTCCCCTGGTCGGGGATATTTATAGCTCACTGTTTCAGGATAGAAACTCAAGGTTTCATTTTGGTTTACTTTTCTTAAAAATTTCTGATAACCGAATTCCTTTACCTCTGATTCGTTAAACTTAATGTAAGCCAGTAGTTTGCTATCCGGACTCCAGGCGTAATGACAGGTATGTTCAAATTCTTCCTCATAAACCCAGTCGGCAATACCATTGATGATTTTACCCTTACTTCCATCTTTAGTAATCTGGATATCAGTTTTAAAATCAACCTTTTTCATGAAAAGATTATTTTGATGTGCAAAGGCAATATACCGGTCGTCTGCTGAAAAAACCGGTGATTCCTGTGGAACTCTGGCAGATAATGGATCAAACTCTTTGTATTTGATATCGTAAATATAATATTCTGCCGTATAAGATCTTCTGTACCGGTATTTCAGATTTTTATAAACCAGTATCCTGGTTTCTTTGGGACTCAGGATATAGCCATCAAAAGAATTGATGACTTTATTTTTAATTTTTGAGATTGAAAGTAATGTGTCGGTTATGATGCCGGTTTTATAATTTACTTTTACGATAGTCTGACTGTCAGTCATTTGAATATAATGCTCTCCATCCTTCATCGATAATGGAATGTCAGGTTTTTTTGTTTTAAAATTTCCGGAAGCGATATCGTCCAGAAGGTCAGCCTGTAAAACATTCAAAGAAAATAATGCAAATACGATAAGAAAAAAATTGCGCATGGTCATGACTGTAAATAATTTTATGCAAAAATAAGGAATTATCGGCTTGCAATCAATCCTTTTTTGTTTTTTTTAACCTCAGGATGAAACAGGTTCCGGCATTTTCATCACTCGTGAAACTGATAGAACCCTGCATATTTTCGATGATATTTTTCGTGATGCTTAAACCCAGCCCCATGCCTGTTGATTTGGTGGTAAAATTGGGTTTAAATATTGAATCGCGGTTTTTCTCTGCAATACCGGTACCATTGTCGACGATACTGATGAATACCTCTTCAGAAATCACTTCAAGTTTTACATGGATTTTGCCTGATCTATCAGATGGAATAGCTTGTATAGCGTTTTTCAGCAAATTATTAAAAACCTGAATCAGCTGTTCTGCATCACCCAAAACATACACATCTTTTGTTTCACCCTGATATTCAATAGCAATATTATCATGATTATGGGTAAACAGGGTCACAGTAGAATAAAGTCTGGAAGCGATATCAATGGTAGAATAATTTGATTCCGGCAATTTGGCAAACTGAGAAAAAGTACCGGCAATTCTGGATAAATTATCAATTTGTTCAATCAGGGTTTGTGTGGCTTTGTCGAAATATGTTTCCCATCCATCACTTTTCATTTGACGTGCCCTTTGCAATTGTTGCAGGGTTAACTTCATCGGAGTCAGAGGATTGTTTATTTCGTGCGCAATTTGTCGTGCCATGGTTCTCCAGGCTGTTTCCCTTTCCGATTGAATCAACAGTTTTGTGCTTTTTTCCAGTTCATCAACAGTTTTGTTATACTGTACAACCAGTTGCCCGATTTCGTCATCATACTGATAATCAATTTTTTCATTTTTACCACCGATGCGCATGGAACGCAGTTTCAATTCAAGTTGTTGCAAAGGTTCTGCCAGTTGTTTTCCTGCCAAAAGAATAGTTACTAATGATAATATGATGATTATCAGGTATATCTGAATGATTGAAAGCAGGAATGATTCGATTTTGGCATTAATTTCGGTCTGACTTAAATACTGTGGAATAGCAATATAGCCAATTTTCAGATAATCGCCGTTTACCAACTCTGTATAAGAAGCCAGGTATTCCAGACTTCCGATTTTTTCATATTGATTTTCAGATTGAATGCCTTTAAAAAAGACCTGAGGAGAAATGAGTTTGCTGAGAAGTTTCTTACGGAAAATTAAATTTTGCGAACTACCCATTAATCTTCCATCCGTATTGTAGATATTGATATCCGTTTCAAATCTGAAAGCCAGTTCTGTCAATACATTATTCAAACTCTGTTCGTTTATATCCGCAAGATTGGTTGTCCAGAAATATGTATCCTGTAGTGACTGCCGGATGTAATTCTTTTTTCTGGTGATTTGTTCAATTTGTTCCTGTTGGTAATTTGATTTGAAATAATTTACTGAGAAAATAAGAATCGCTATAAAGCTGATTATCAGCAAACTGATAAATACCAGCTGAAATTTGGAAGTTAATCCTAAAGAAAAACGGCTATCGGGTGTAAAGAAAATTTTTAAAACGGCAATCATTCGCCATATCAAAATATAAGCCATCAGAACTGCCAGTATATAAAGAATATAGGCCCACAATTTCGGGGTATTCAGCGCTTTGATTACTATTTTATTTTCATCATGGGTGAAAATATAAAAAATGCCATCCTGATAATTTAATTTTTCAAATCCTTCGGAAGCATTCTTAATAATGCCTGCTTTATTTTCCCAATCATACCGGTTGTCGTGATAGATCAACTCCTCTTTTTCAAAACGGGCAACAGAAATTTCGTTTTGTTTCGACGATTCATTTTCTCCACTGATTAATAAATCGGGGAAACTGTAGCTTCTGATATTTCTTTTTGGTTTAAATTCCATGAGCAGCATATCATTATTAATCGCAACATGAAATGAATCAGGCTTTTGTGATTTAATAATGCCTACTATACTCAGGTCGTACAAGGAAGCCGGAAGGGTGTAGAAATCTGTATCTCTGATTCTTTTGCCAGAGAATTCAAGAAAATTCAGGTATTGTCTGAACTGGTCGGAAGCTCCGGGAATTCTGTAAAACTCCACATCAAAGTTATTCCAGAATCCCTTCAGATACTTATCAAAGATGAAGTTTTTAACCGGATTAACAGAGTCGTTATTGATGAGTAAGTGTTGCAATTCATCATCTTCGAGTATGTTCTTATACATTTCCTCAATCATCAATTCTGCAATAGGATCATTTTCTTCATTACCATTGATGAGAATATTTTCGCTTAAGATTTTGAACCGGATATCCTTTTTATTTTCATTCAGAAATAAAGAAATGAAAATAGTAGTAAGCGACATCAATAAAATATAAAGGAGTATTCTGTTGTTTTCGGTGTTAATTTTCAGCAACTTAGCTGAAACTAAATATAGAACCAATGCTCCTGTCAGCATCACATAATTGAAATTGCTGCTGAAAATGAAAGTAAGAATGAGACTGAGAACCAGATAAATAAAAGAAACAGACAATAGCGTTTTTAAAGTTTGCTGATGAAAATTCCAATGCCGGATTTGCAGATAAATGACATATCCTGAAACAAAAAGCAGCAGATGGGCCCACGCATGAATGAAATCGAGGTCTTTCAGACTAAGAATATTAAAGCTGAAGCCCGCATGTAGAATCATACTTTTCAGTAATTCATAAAATAGAAATACCGACAGAAACAACAGCACAGCACCGGTAATAAATCCTGATTTTGTTTCGACGGAAGTATATACCAGCGTAACCGTAAAAACAAATAAAAGTATGACAG
>JBILFS010000053.1:0-8578 GCA_044351455.1 Paludibacter sp.
TCTTTTTCTTATCATACTTCGGATGTGTAAGTTTTGACGCCAGATCTCCATCATTGGTTAGCAATAAAACACCTGTGGTATTTCTATCCAAACGACCTACAGGATAAATTCTTTCGCTACATGCATTTCTTACCAAATCCATCACAGTTCTTCTGTCGTGTGTATCTTCAGAAGTTGTAACAGTATCTTTTGGCTTATTCAATACAATATAAACCTTTCTTTCTGAGCGAACCAACTGATTATGGAACATAATCTTATCAGAATGCATTACCTTAATCCCCATTTCAGTTACGAATTCACCATTTACAGTAATTACACCTGCTTTGATAAACTCATCAGCTTCCCTTCTTGAACAAATACCTGCATTAGCAAGGAACTTATTCAATCGAACAGGCTTAGTTAAATCAACTTCATTTCTGCGGTATTCTGCTTGTTTTTTCTGCGAATATTTAGCATTTGGGTTATAATCGGCGGTACGTTTAATTCTGGGGCGACGACTTGAATTATCCTGACTATCAAATCTTGCTTCTACATAATCCGAACCATTGCTTTCGCCTTGTTTCTTAATGGAGAATCTTTGTCTTCCACCACTACCAGGCCCGTCGTTATTCGTTCTTGGTCTGAATTCACCTTCCTGGCGACGAGGACGAAATTCGCCATCACGTCTTTGAAACGGACGACTATCTCCATCATTTCTATTGAAAGAGCGTTGTTCGCCATCATTCCTGTTGAATGAACGCTGTTCGCCGTCATTCCTGTTGAATGAGCGTTGATCACCATCGTTTCTATTGAATGAACGTTGCTCTCCGTCATTTCTGCGGAAAGGTCTTTGTTCGCCGTCTTGTCTTGGAAATTTATTATATCCACCTCCGTTATTAGGTTTAAAACGTGGACGTCCTTCTTGTTGACCGTATGATTCACGGTTTCCGGAGCCTCTTCTTTCAAATGAATTTCCGGATTCATTTCTTTTACTCAAATCAGGTTTAAATCGTGGTCTCTCATCACCATCATTGTTTTCCTGATTGTACCTGCCAGCGCCTCTTTGGTCACTATTGTCGAATTTTTGATCTCTTCTTTCAAAAGGTCTACCATCACGGCCGGCTCCCGGGCTTGTCCGTCTCGGACTACCCTGCCATTCTTCATTGTTAATCATTATTTTGAATATTTTTTTTTGACGGTGCAAATATCGGAAATATTCATGAATTACCAAAATTATTTTTCAATTCTGAACCAATCCACATCAATCCAGCCTCCATCGTTGGAAGGTTTGGGTCTTGTGATGAAAAAACCGGCCTTAGCACCAATCCACTGGCCGCTATTGGCCTGAAATTCATTACCTAAAGAAATAAACTTCTTTTCATCAAGACTGTAACTGAAATTACATTTTCCTCCTTTGGACACTTTAACTCTGAAATAAACTGTTGATTGTTGCACGGAAACACTCGCATTTATTACTTCTTTACCCGATTTATTAGCACTTTTGCATGCGTTCTGTGATAAAATGAAGCCCTTATCAGTATTTTCAATTTGCAGATGTGCATAATCATAGCCCATAATTAACAAACCTGCTTTTTCTCCAAAATACCGGGAATCGGGATGAAAGGAAATTTTTGTTGTAACAGTAAATTCGGGAGCTGGAAACTTCTGTAATAAAAGATTTGGTTGTTGCCAAAGACTGGTGCTTTGTTCGGGAACAGGATATGAAAACAACCTGAGAACACCTTTGGACGCATCAGTAAAAGACCATAAAACCTGCTCGTTGGCATGCCATTGCCATTGCAGACCAAGCTTGTTTTCATTAAATTCGTCTGACTCCGGAGGTGTGGATACTGGGTAAATTTTACCCACATCCGGCTTTCTCCACACTGAAACAGGTTCTCCACAACCATCTCCATCCTTATCAAGTCCGATAACGGGCCAGTCATTTTTCCAAACCATTGGTTGCAAATGAACAATACGTCCGTATTCTTTCAAATCCTGAAAGTGAAAAAACCAGTCTTCACCTTTGGGAGTGTCTACCCAGGCACCCTGATGTGGTCCGTTAATATCCGTTTTTCCCTGATGTAACACCATTTTGGTTTCGTATGGGCCATAAACAGATTTAGATCTCAAAGCAAGTTGCCAACCCGTTGCAACGCCTCCGGCCGGAGCCAAAATATAATAATAACCATTTCTTTTATGAAATTTTGTTCCTTCAATGGTACTATTGCCTACATGACCGTCGAAAATCAATTTTGATTCTGTGACAGCTTTACTTGCATCCGAAGTACATTCGAAAATGGCTAAAACACTTTTCAATCCCGCCCTGCTACCTGCATAAGCATGTGAAACGTACAGTTTCCCATCCTCATCCCAAAAAGGTGAAGGATCAATTAACCCTTTTCCCGCTTTTACAAGTACTGGATCTGACCATTTTCCTTCAGGATTTTTTGTTTTGAGCATATATATTCCATAATCCGGATCGCCATAAAAGATATAGAACTCACCCTCATGAAATCGAATACAAGGAGCCCAAACGCCATTTCCGTGTTGTGGTTTATCAAAAACATCCAATGGATATTGCTTTTGAATGGCATAATTTACCAATCTCCAGTTAATCATATCTTTGGAATGAAGAACAGGAAGTCCGGGACTACAATTAAAACTTGATGCAGTCATCCAGTAATCATCACCGGCACGACAAACATCCGGGTCGGAATAATCTGCATAAAGGACGGGGTTTTTGAACTTTCCATTACCAAGATCAGAAACCCAAACTTTTGATTGTGCATTCAGCACCAGTACAGCAAAAAGGAAAACCATTAAAAATTGATTCTTCATGATAGAAAAAAAGAAATTAAAATTTTTAAAAACCATATAAGTCATATAAGAAAATATAAGAATTTAGTCTTCAGGAAACAACTTGCCAAAATTAATATATATATATCATTAAATCATCGGAAAAATTGGTAAAAATACAGGTGCAAAATGACAAAAAACAATCGTTTGCAATTGCAAAAAAGCAAAAAACAATTTTACTTTCTGCAATATGACTTTTATCGTTTAATTTTGTACCCTGATTTCAATAACAACCCCAAAAAATTAACACCATGAAACGCATAATCCTCCTTTTGTTATTTTTCCCTTTATTCCAAATGATGGGAAATATTCTGCAATCGCCCGACGGTCAAATTTTGTTGAAATTTGAAATAAATGAAGCCGGCAGCGCCTTCTACAGTCTCAACTATCAGGGTAAAAATGTGATTAAACCATCCGGTTTGGGTTTTAAACTGAAAGATTCAGAAAATCTGCTTGATGGTTTTTCGATACAGAAAACCGAAACATCTTCGAAAAATGAAACATGGAAAACTGTTTGGGGTGAAGAAAGTGAAATCCTTGACAATCATAATGAATTATTGGTTTACCTTGTTCAAAAGAAAACAGGAAGAACATTGAAAATAAGATTTCGATTATTTAATTCGGGATTGGGATTCAGGTATGAATTTGACAAACAAGCAGGTTTGGGTTATTTTAAAATCATGGACGAGTGTACGCAGTTTGTGTTGACAGGCGACCACAAAACATTCTGGATTCCTGGTGATTATGACTCTAACGAATACTACTATACTACCAGTCGTATCAGTGAAATAGATGCGTCAAAAGTGGATGGAAGCAGCATCGGCACCCATGGTTACTTCGATACAAACGCAGTTCAAACGCCACTTTTGATGAAATCGGATGATGGAATTTACATGCAAATCTTTGAAGCTGCTTTGCATGATTATTCGGCAATGCATCTTATGACTGATAAAAAAAATCTTACATTTACTTCCTCATTAACTCCTGATGCAATTGGAGTTAAAGCTTATATGCAAACTCCGCATCACACGCCCTGGAGAACCATCATGGTAAGTTCCAAAGCTACTGATATTTTATCATCAAGACTGATTTTAAACCTGAATGAACCAACTTTTATTAAGAATACAGACTATATTTATCCTCAGAAATACATAGGTATCTGGTGGGGAATGCATGTACCGGATAAATGGACATGGAATTATGCCGTTGAACCCAATATCAAACTCAAAACGACCGACTGGACTGCACTGAAACCTACGGGAAAACATGGAGCAAGCAATGAAAATGTAAAAGCATATATTGATTTTGCAGCAGTGCATGGCTTTAAGGGTGTTTTGGTAGAAGGATGGAATGTGGGTTGGGAAGACTGGGCATTCAATTTCAAAGAAGAAGTTTTTGATTTTGTTACACCATATCCCGATTTCGACATCAAAGCCCTGAATGCCTATGCACATTCGAAAGGCGTTAAACTCATTATGCATCACGAAACATCCTCATCGGTTACCAACTATGAAAGAAGACTGGATGATGCGATTGATGTCATGGAAAAGTATGGTTACGATGCTGTAAAAACCGGTTATGTAGGATGGATTATTCCGCGCGGTGAGAAGCACGACGGACAATGGATGGTGAATCATTATGTAAGGGTCGCTGAAAAAATGGCTGAAAGAAAGATGATGCTTAACTCACACGAATCAGTCAGACCGACCGGTCTGCACCGCACCTATCCCAACTGGGTAGCCTGTGAAGCAGCCCGTGGCAATGAATTCAATGCCTGGAGTGTAGGTAATCCACCGGAACATGAAACCATTTTACCTTTCACCAGGTTAACCGGCGGACCGATGGATTATACACCGGGAATTTTTGAAATCAAAATGAATCATTACAAAAAAGATAATCCGTATCAGGTTCATACCACTTTAGCCAAACAACTGGCCCTATATGTTACCATGTACAGTCCGATTCAGATGGCCGCTGATTTAATTGAAAATTATCAAAAACGATTGGATGCATTTCAATTCATTAAAGATGTGGCAGTTGATTGGGAAAAATCGGTTTATCTTGAAGCAGAACCGGGAGATTACCTTACCATTGCAAGAAAAGCCAGAGGTTCCGGAGAGTGGTTTATCGGTGGCATTACAGACGAAAATACCAGAACAAGCCATATCAGTTTCAATTATTTAGATGCAAAAACCTGGTATGTTGCCACAATTTATGCCGATGCAACTGATGCGCACTGGAAAGATAATCCAATGGCCTATCAAATCACCAAAGTACTGGTAAATGCACAATCAGTTTTAAAACAAAAACTTGTTGCAGGTGGAGGAGTAGCGATCAGTCTTAAAAAAGCTGGCAAAGAAGAAATTAAAAAGATGAGAAAGTTGAAGTAACGCTGTACTGGTTTATGAATTAACCAATTTAATTTTCAGAAAAATATTTTTAAGTTGTGGATTTTTCTTTTCAACAAACCCATGTTCATTAATTAATTTCTTAATATTTTCAATTCTGCTTTTGGTATCAGGATGCGTACTGATATATTCAGGAATTAATGAAACAATGTCTTTTTCTTCTTTTTGTAAAATTTCGAAAAGCGAAACTACCCCATCCGGGTTTATCCCGTTTTCTATCAACAATAAGGTTCCCTCTGTGTCGGCCTCATTTTCGAATTTTCTTGAATATGTTAAGTTGATGAGATTATTGGCGTTATCGGCTATCACTGCCATAATGCCATTGATATCAGAAAAAAGGGCTGAAACAAAAAGGTATCCTGAAAGATTTCGACACAACATTTTCATTGAATGACGATGATTGATGTGTGCAACTTCATGAGCAATAAGTCCTGACAATTGTTCATACTTGTCAAGTTTATCAAACAATCCGGAATAAATAATTACTGTACCATCAGGAAGGGCAAAAGCATTCACCATGTCTGAATCCAATACTTTAAAATTCAGATCAATCTCATTGTTCAATTCAAGATTATCTGCAAATTCATTCAGAAGAACTGTTTTAGCACTGTCAGTTTTGAATCCTAAATTTGTCAACGCCAATTTAGCAATTTGCACATCAAAACTTTGCGGAATCAGAGCTACAGACTTTTCTGCTATAAACGGCACCAGCAGGAAATATCCTGCTACCAGAAAAATAAGTAATCCTCCAAAGATAAAAAGATGTTTTTGGTATGAAAGGTTCAGTAATTTCTTATATAGACCGACATCACTGGTATTATGTAAATGTTTGATAAATAAATCATTAAATTCCGGATCAGAAATTGAAAGAAATTCATCCGCATGAACTTTAATGCGGATTTCAATCATAGAACCAATCTTTTCGTAATTAATTTCACCAACGGACCAATCAATCGACAAATCACTATTACGAATTTGCAGAACATCATAATTCTTGTCAAAAACAATCTCAACTTGTTGGGGTTGAGATTGTTTTCCATCAAAATATTTTCCTTTCGTATTAATCATTGTAATCAGAAGATATCAATATCGAAGAAATCAGTAGCATCTTCACCGGTTGCATCCGTATAAACATCTTCGGTCTGTTGAAGTGAATCGAGGTCAATATCTCCGGTAAGCGTTATGTTTTCGGTAAAATATTTTTGGGTACGAATTTCAACCCAGGCATAACCCAATCCCAGTGTAAATATTGTAATTAACAAGTTTATAAGTGTTAATTTTAAGATTCCTCCTCCTGTAACGTTTGATTTAGCTTTTATTCTATCATCATCTTTGTGAATAGATATATTATCAATCAAGTAATTGTAAATATTTTTTTGCCACCAGAATGAATAAATCCCGAGTGTAAAAATTGTGGCAAAATATCCTACCAGATAGATGAGGAATAAATCTGTACCATTGCCGTTGTATTTAAACTTCGCATCACCTCCACGAACATTGCCAATAAGATATTTCTTTAAGTTTATTTCCATCCAGGTACTATAAATTCCCAAAGTAATAATTGTTAATCCGAGCCATTGAAAGAATTTTCCATAAAGTTCCTTTTTGCTGCCTCTGTAACCAAAACGAATACCTCGCCAGGAAGTTCTTGACATGCGATAGCGGAATGCACCATGCAACATCAAAGGAAGAACCGCAAAAAAAAGCAAGTAAAAAAGCAAAAATCCGGACCAGTAGATTGTCATATTCTGACCACCTTCAGAAAGTATTATTGCACCATAAAGTAATGTAATCAGAACGATATAAAAAATAATTACCTTGATAAAACCACGAAACATTTCATTACCTGTACCATGAAATGCAAAACGGTCGTCATTCAGAGCAGTTGCACCAAAGATGTATTGTAATTTTCTTGCCCTTGCCCAGGGATAGTACAAGCCCAGTGTAATTACTGTCAGCAACCAATTGACAATCAGAATACTAAAATACTCCTTGCCTGTACCGAAAAATTTCAATTTATAAATTTCCGGATTTTTTTGTTCTTGTGTGATTGTCTCTTCCATTGAAAAATAAATTTATTGTTAATATTTAGTAAAGCTATTTTGATCAATTATTGCAGTTTGAAATTTACAGGCAAAGTATATCTGACTTTCACGGGTAATCCATCTACTTTCCCCGGAATCCAGTCAGGCATATTTTTCACAACTCTCACGGCTTCAAAATCAAGATCAGACTGAACACTTCTGACGACCTTCAAATCAACAATTCTCCCCTCTTTATCAACATTAAACTGAACAATTACCCTGCCCTGTATACCAGCCTTTTGAGCAGACACTGGATATCTGACAGAAGTTCCCAAATATTTGAATAACATTTGATCGCCTCCCGGATACTGAGGCATCTGTTCGTATGGAAAATGGTCGATTTCTGACCCGATAGAATCATAACAGATTCCACTGATCAATTTCCCTTCAGCGTACATATCTTTTCTTTTGAGTTTTCCATCCGGCCAGTAAGTAACTAAATTACCATGATATTTGTTGTTTAAATAATCAATTTCAGATTTGAGATATCCGGTTTTATCCCAGGTTTTTGATAAACCATCCAACAATAATTTTGGCTTATTATTTTCACTTGCTACTTCAACAAAATTCTTTTCATAAATCAACTGATCATCCATGTTGTAGGTTTTTTCATTTTTTCTTAATGGAGTTGATGAAGAATCGGCAGTAGTAATTCTGTAAATTGACGCAAGTTGAGGGTCTTTTGTTTTATTTCCGTCAACATCAAAATATATTTTTTCCTGAGAGATTGTCAATTGGCATATAACAAGCAGAATCAGTGGCAGAAACATTTTAAACATAAGTCAGATTTTTAGCGTTAACAATTAAGTTGTGTATAAAAGACAAAAGTAAAAAATATTTCTGATTATTATTTAAATATTTTATACTTTTGTTAAAAAATTTTATTTAGATGAAGCCAACTTTAAAACAATTAATTGCTGAAGGTAAAACTTTAGTTTCCGATGGTGCCTGGGGCACGTTTTTACAAGCCAAAGGTTTAAAACCAGGTGAATGTCCGGAATACTGGAACATTCTTCATCCGGAGGCAGTTTTTGAAATTGCCCAAAGTTATGCTGATGCGGGTTCGGACACCATCGAAACAAATAGTTTTGGTGGCAATGCATTCAAATTAGCCGGATATGGCTTGCAGGATCAGGTTTACGACATCAATTATCAGGCAGCAGCCCTATCGAAAAAAGCTGCCGGTGATGATAAATACGTTTTAGGCTCTGTTGGTCCGACCGGTAAAATGCTGATAATGGGTGACGT
>JBILFS010000069.1:0-7890 GCA_044351455.1 Paludibacter sp.
GGACTTTTGGTGTTTGCTGATTGTGCTGTAAATCCTTCTCCAACTGCCAGAGAACTTGCTGAAATTGCAGTTTCCACAGCAGAAACCACGAAAGCTATTGCAGGATTTGAACCCAAAGTCGCTATGTTGAGTTTTTCAACAAAAGGAAGCGCAAAACATGAATTGGTTGATAAGGTAGTTGAAGCAACAGCAATTGCAAAATCAATGAACCCTGAGCTACAGATTGAAGGAGAATTACAGGCTGATGCAGCTCTTGTTCCTGCAATCGGACAAAGCAAAGCTCCGGGAAGTAAAATCGCAGGACATGCAAACGTGTTGGTTTTCCCGGATTTACAGTCTGGAAATATCGGATATAAAATGGTAGAAAGATTTTCCGGTACCCAGGCAGTCGGACCAATTTTGCAGGGCATGGCAGCACCAGTAAACGATTTATCCAGAGGTTGTTCGGTTGAGGATATTGTAAAAATGATTGCAATTACTGCCAACCAGGCTATTTCATCAAAAGAAAATAATTAATAAAACATAAATCAGAATTAAAATGGCTGAACCGATTATTGAACCGATAGAACGGTATGGATTAAGCAAGCGAAACAGAAAACGTACGCTTTTCTCCAGAATTGGAGTTGTTGGATGTGGTGTAGAAGGAAGTTTTATCGCAACAACAGCTGCACTGAGTGGCATGGAAGTGGTATTTCTGGAACCCAATGATGAAAAAATTGACAATGCATTTTTGAGGATTGAGGAGAAACTTGATCAAAAAATTGCAAACTGGGGTTTGACTCAAAGTGAAAAGAAAGCAATTATTGCCCGTATCAAAGGAACTACAATCTATGATGATTTTCAGGGTTGTGACTTTGTTATTGAAGCCATCAGATATGATAATCAAACCGGTGAAAGACAGGTCTCACAACGTAAAAAAGTATTTCAGAATCTTGAGCAGGTACTTGATACTGATGCAATTATTGCATCAAATGTTTCTACGGTGGTAATCACTGAGTTATCTTCAGAACTTTCTTATCAGGAAAGATGTATCGGGGTGCATTTCATGATTAATACACCCGGTGCCAATATTATGGAAATTGTTTCCGGATTACATACTTCTCAGGAAACTTATAACAAGGTTTGTCAGTTTGCCCGTTTAATCAATCATGAATATGTTTCTGTGATTGAATCAGCAGGATTGATCAGCATCAGAATGTTCCTGACTCAATTGAATGAGGCTTGTCAGATTTTAATGGAGGGTATCAGTACTGTTGAGGATATTGATAAGGTTTTAACTGTAGGATTTGGCCATAATTTAGGTGTCTTCCGAACTGCTGATAATATGGGAATCGAAAAGATTGTAAAGCTTTTGAATAATCTTTATGATGAATATGGTAATATCAAATATAAGCCATCTCCAATTTTGTTAAGAATGTTCAGAGCCAGAAATTATGGAGTAAGCACTGGTAAGGGTTTTTATGTTTATGATGAATCAGGTAATCTTGTAAAATAAGGAGGGATTGAAAATGAAGATTTTAGTTTTAAATTGCGGTAGTTCATCTGTAAAGTACAAATTACTGGATATGGAAACCAGGGAAGAGCTTGGTTCAGGTGGTGTTGAAAAAATCGGCATGAAAGGTTCTTTTCTGAAACATACCAGAAAGGATGGTCAGAAAGTAATTCTTGAGGGAGAAATTCTGGAACATCAGGTTGCTGTTGAATATATTCTTGGGGTATTGACCAGTGCGAAACATGGTGCGGTTGCATCCATGGAAGAAATCAGTGCGGTTGGTCACAGGGTTGTACACGGAGGCGAAAAGTTTAATTCCAGTGTGCTTATCAGCGATGAGGTAATTAAAAAGATTGAGGAGTGTATTGATATAGCTCCCTTGCACAATCCACCAAATCTGGCTGGTATCAAAGCTATCAACGAATTATTGCCTGAGGTTCCACAGGTAGCGGTATTTGATACGGCTTTTCATCAAACTATGCCTGAACGGGCATATATGTATGCAATTCCATATTCACTGTACAAGAAATACGGAATAAGAAGATATGGATTCCATGGAACCAGTCACAGGTATGTTTCAAAAAGGGCTTGTGAATTCCTCGGACTTGATTATAACAAAACCAAATTGATTACTGCTCATATTGGAAACGGAGGCTCTTTGGCTGCCATTGAGAATGGTAAATCGGTAGACACATCGATGGGATTCACTCCGCTTGAAGGCTTGATGATGGGTACCCGTTCTGGTGATGTTGATTTGGGTGTTGCAACATTCCTTATTGAAAAGGAAATGATTACACCTGCTGCAGCTTCAACACTTTTCAACAAACATAGTGGTGTTATTGGAGTATCAGGTTTATCATCGGATATGCGTGATATTGAGAATGCAGTTGCTGAAGGTCATGAAAGAGCAAAGCTGGCTCTCGATATTTATGAATACAGAATCATTAAATATATCGGATCTTATATGGCAGCCCTGAATGGCGCTGATGTGCTTGTGTTTACCGGTGGAGTAGGAGAGAACCAGCACGGTACAAGAAGCAAAGTATGTAAAAGTCTGAGTTTTCTTGGGTTGAAAATTGATGAAGAGCTAAATGCTGTAAGCAGAGGGAAGGAAGTATTGTTAAGTACACCCGACTCAACTGTGAAGGTGGTAATAATCCCAACCGATGAGGAATTGATGATTGCAACCGATACGCTTGAAATTGTAAACAATATGTAAGATAATGCATTTACAAATAATACCCCAAAAGTCGGTTTTTTGACTTTTGGGGTATTATTATTTTAACTACCTGCTTAATTTCAATTTATAAATATTTGGCTGCGTCTTTATCCAGGAAATAAGTTACCAGGCCTTTATTATTGTGAATGTGTGAGATGGGATATTTTTCGAATCCGGGTTCATTGTTTATCACCACTTTCAGCAGTTCAGCTTTGCTTTCCCCGGTAACAAGCACTATAACATCGTGAGCATTATTGATTGATTTTCCGGTAAGGGTAATGCGTTTTTGTCCGGTAACCGGATGTGCAGAAACTTCAACAGGAAAATCAGAATTTAATAATTCAATATTCTGAGGAAAAATTGAGGCAGTATGACCATCTTCTCCCATCCCTAATAAAACTAAATCAAAAACAGGAAAGCCATCCTTTGCAGGTAATTCTTTTCTTAATAGATTGATGTACCTTTGTGATTCATTCTCAGGTATTTCTTCACCTTTCATTCTGAATATATTGGATGCTGGAACGAATGCATATTGGAGCAAAGCATCATAGGTCATTCCGAAATTACTTTCCTGATGGGTTGGTTCTACACATCTTTCATCCACCCAGAAAAATCTTACTTTCTCCCAGGGAATTTGTTTGCGGTATTCTTCATTGGACAAAAGTGAAAAAAAATGACGGGGTGTAGAACCTCCGGAAACTGCCATATTGAAAAAACCATCTTTTCTGGCACTAATCTTATCGATTAAGTTTTCAGCAAAAGCAATAGCTGTCTCGTCAGCATTCATTAAAATGTGCTTCTTAATTAACATAAATGTGTGTTTTATTGTTTCGGTATTCAGATTTTACTGAATTGATGAAACAAAAATAATTAAAATTTTCAATTTTAAAGTCTTTTTTTGCACAAATTGTAATTTTTTGAGTAGTAAAAACTATACTTCGTTAATATTTGCTCCGGGTTCTCGCCATTGCGTATATTTGTCGTTAAAAAGCAGGTTAGCCTCCTCTGGTCCCCAACTTCCGCAATTGTAGAAATAAACCGGAATATTTTCATCTGATTCCCATGCCTGTAAAATAGGATCAACAAATTTCCAGCTTGCTTTCACGGCATCTGCTCTGGCATAAAGTGTTGAATCTCCAGTCATACAATCAAGTATTAAACGCTCATATGCTTCAGGAATTTTAGATTCAGAAAGATCTGAATACCTGAATGCCATATTTACATTATGAACTTTGTAACCGGCTCCGGGAATTTTCATTCCGAAATCAATAGCTACACCAGCATCAGGATGTATTCTGAGAATAATCATGTTGTTTGGTTGTGTCAGACATAATTGTTTGAACAGCTGATGTGGAGCATGTTTCAGGTGTATTACCACCTCGGTAACTCTTTCCGGCAAATATTTACCGGTTCGGATGAAAAAGGGAATGTCTCCCCATCTCCAGTTATCAATATAGGCCTTTAAAGCGACAAAAGTTTCTGTTTTTGAGTCTTTTTTTACGCCAACCTCATCTCTATACCCCGGAATAATTTTATCGCCTGAGCTTGTAGCTGTGTACTGGCCCCTTATTACATGGGTAGAAATATCTTGTCCCCTGATTGGACGCAATGCCTGAAAAACCTTTACTGTTTCGTTTCTGATCGACTCTGAGTCGAAGATTACAGGAGGTTCCATAGCAACAACTGCTAAAACCTGCAGAAGGTGATTTTGAATCATATCTCTCATGGCACCTGAGGTATCATAATATCCACCTCTTCCTGAAACTCCGATTTTTTCTGCCGCCGTAATTTCCACCCTGTCGACATATTTTCTGTTCCATATGGGTTCAAAAAAGCCATTATAGAAGCGTGTGACCAGGATGTTCTGTACTGTTTCTTTGCCTAAATAATGATCAATCCTGTAAATCTGATCTTCATGAAAACCCTGATGAAGCTTCTTGTCAAGTTCAATCGCTGAATCATAACTATATCCAAAAGGTTTTTCCACAATCATTCTCTTCCACCCGTCATGCTCTTCATTCAACCCTGCTTTTAAAAGATTTTCTGCAACAAACTCATACATAAATGGCGGAATAGAGAAATAATAGATGATGTTTTTAGCGATTGAGTTCTTTGTAGCAATATCATCCAGATAGGTTCTCAACGAATGAAAATCTGTTTCTGCTTTATTATTTACACGGATATAAAATACTTTTTCCAGAAATAATTGTTTGGCAGTTTCATTCAAAGCATGCTGTATACCAAACTCATTGAGCGCAAGTATGACAGTTTTTTTGTATGCATCTACAGTCAGATCCATGCTTCCGGCACCAATAACAGCAAAGTTATCAGGAAGTTGATTATCTAAATACAATTGGAAAATTGCAGGTAATAATTTTCTTTTTGCCAGATCTCCGTTGGAGCCGAAGATTACCATCATCTGACTTTCAGCAGTCTTTTTTGAAAACATAATTTATTTTTTTACAAAAGTAAAATTTTGGGTTTATAAAATAACGCTTATAAATTCAATATGTTTATAGGATTTGTCAATAAAAACACCCGTAAAGTTTTTTCTTAAACCTTACGGGTGTTTTTAATAATTTTACTGTAATTATTTATCTTACTCTGAGCGATTGACCTACTTTCAGAATTTTCTTTGATGATATTCCATTCAGTTTGCACAGTGCCTTAACGCTGGTTCCATTTCTGGAGGCTATTCGACCGAGATTATCCCCTTTTTTTACACGGTAGTATTTTTTTGCACTTATTGCCTTTACTTCTTTCTGATAATAGAATGAATTTTTCCGGGTAATCAAATATTCGTAAGTGAATGGCATTCCTGTTGTAAAATCAATAAGTTTTGCAGGATTCATGGCATTGCCCAGGAAACGAATTTCGTAATGTAAATGCGGACCCGATGATCGTCCTGTGTTTCCACCTAAAGCAATCAGTTCACCGGCGGAAACATTCTGATCCAGGGTTACCAATACTACTGAAAGGTGTGCATATACAGTCTCCAATCCATTATCATGTCTGATTACGATATAATGTCCGTATCCTCCCCGGTCGTAATCAATAATCCTGACTTTGCCGGGAAATGAAGATAAAATGGAGTCACCTACATTCAAGCGCAAATCAGTACCATAATGGTAGCGATAACGACGTGGACCAAAATCTGAAGTGATTGCTCCGGGAACGGGTATGACAAAGTTCGACAAATCTACCATCACAGAATCGGGAAGACTATCCACCGGAATTTTATAAGGGTTGAGTTTAGTACTTGTCCAGATATTACTATAGATATCATCAGCTGGATGATATTCCATTAAGTCATCAGAATTATCGTTGAATAAAAGCTGATAAATACTGGTGGTGTCTGATACCAAAACTTTCGGTAATTTTCTGTCGTTGTCGTTTGCTGTCAGATTGAAAATTAAAAGTCCTGTGATAATAAGTGAGTTGAACAGTTTTCCGGCAAAAGTCATGAGCAATAATTAATATTCGTCGTTAGCGTAAATAAATGGTAATGAATGTTGATTAAAATCAAAAATCTCTTCTTCTTTAAAGAATCTTTTCAGTTCTTTTTCGGCTGTTTCAGGAGAGTCGGAAGCATGGATGATATTCTCCTGCACACTTACGCTGTAATCTCCTCTGATGGTACCCGGTGTGGCATCTCTGCCATTGGTTGTACCTGCCATTGCTCTGACAATTCTTATGGCATCAATTCCTTTCAGACAACAAACTATAACAGGTGTTATCATCATGGCATCTTTTATTCTGCCAAAGAAAGGTTTATGCGCCAAATGGGAGTAATGTTCAGTAAGAATTTCATCAGTCAACTGCACCATTTTCATCCCGCATAGCTGTAATCCTTTTCTTTCAAATCTGTTGATGATTTCTCCGATAAGTCCCCGCTGAACAGTACCCGGTTTAATAATTACAAGTGTTTTTTCCATAAAAACCAGGGTTAATTTTTAAAAAATTGAAATTTATCCCCAAAAATAGGAATAAAATCCGGGTTGGGCAAATTTGAGTTAATTTTTTAACTAATCAGGTTATGGGTTTTGTAGGCGTGCCTTGATAGACAATAATCAATATTGGGTTTAAATAGTATTTGATTTTCTTGTAATTTCAGAAAATTTTGTAAATTTGCGGATAATGAAGAAAGGAACATGGAAACAATCAGCATCCAAATAAATAACCCGAAAGCAAAACAGCTTTTAAAAGATTTAGCTAAGCTAAATTTAATTACAATTAAGAAACAAGTTACATTACAAAATGTATTGGAGAAACTACGTGTAAACTCAGATGAAGCGCCGTCTTTAGAAGAAATAACGGCTGAGGTTGAGCAAGTAAGACAAGAAAGATATGCCGGGAAGTCATAGAATAATAATTGACACTAATCTTTGGATTCACTTTTTGCTTTCAAAACAATTTGCATTTTTGGATAAATTGCTTGTGAAAAAAGTAAAACTAATTTTTAGTGAAGAGCTTCTTTTTGAATTTCTGGAGGTTGTAAATAGGCCAAAGCTTAAAAAATACTTTCGATATAACGAACTGGAACAATTGATTGATATTATTAATCAAAATGCAGAGTATTATACTGTAACTTCAAAAATAGATGCTTGCAGAGATGAAAAAGATAATTTTCTGTTGGCTCTGGCAAAAGACAGTAATTCTGATTACCTGATAACGGGTGATACTGATTTGTTGATTTTAAAGAAATTTGAACAGACTAAGATTGTAACAATTGCTGAATATAAAAACATTAAAAAGCTATAAATAAAGAGAGATATATAATAATTTGAACAAAATAATTAAATAGCATTCTGCTATTGTTCGCGCACCCCGGAAACCTAGGAAATTTCTTAAATAGCGAACATACAGTATCAGATACAACGAGCAAAATGCTCATGCCAAACGGCGTGGGCTTTTGACTTATCGATACTGTATGGCCTTCCTAGGGGCCGGGGGTGCGGGTAAGAATTTGGTCCACGCTTTTTGCGTTTATAAGGCTGGACTTAAAACTTATCTGACCAATGGTGGAAGCACAATCAAAAAGCCACAAATGGGTAGATCAACAGTTCATTATGCCGACAACAAGACAAACAACGCTTTAAAAAAACTACACAACAAGTTACGTCCTGCCGGTACGCCTGTTCAGCGAGTTGAGTATATTATCGAATTACTTTTACTTCGA
>JBILFS010000054.1:0-8548 GCA_044351455.1 Paludibacter sp.
CTTAAGCGTTTTTCATTTATGCCAAAGATAGTAAATATTATTGTAAAAAAACCCATTGATCCTCCAAAAGTACCCGCATCAGAAAAAAATGAAAAAACCCGGAGTTGACCAAACAAAATATGAGTAGTACGATTCCCTGGCATACTCAACCATCTTTTTTCTGCATAATCAAGTCCGACATGCTTCTGAATAACTGCTTTTACTACAGCAGCAATTGCAAACCAGGCTAATAAAGTTATAAACAATTCCAGGTCTTTCGGCTTGTTAAAAATAAGATATACCAAAGGAACAGTTAACAGTGAATACAAAGCATAAGCTCTCATTGCATAAAACCAGGCCTCTCTGCTGACAGCTTCTGGATTGAACAACTGAAAAAAAGTCATAACAAACCAGGCTACTACAAAGCCGGTATAATCTTTTGCAGCATCATCCCAATGAATTTTGTTATTAAACTGATAATATATGAGCGTAAGCCAGGTAAAAGCCAGCATTGCATCAACCGACAAACCGACAGGTGCATCAATATACCTGGACAGACCAATAGCAAAAAAATTCAGTGAAAAAGCAATTATAAAGGAAAACCGCGGACTGGTAAACAAAAAATAAATCAAATAAAGGATAAAAGGCAGCAATAATAATGCAATGCCTCCCGTAAGATTACCATTCAAAAAAAACCAGATAGCAAACGACAATATGACTCCAAACAAAACACCAAATACTATATAAAGTATACTTCTCTGGTTATAATATTTCAGGATTTGCATTTCTGCCATGTATTAATCAGGTATATTTAGTTAAACTCTTCTTTACTAATTTTCTTAATTTTGATCTTTTCTTTGGAATCTCGCCATACATAACCTCCAGGTCGTCGGGTTGTGCATATGTCAACACTGCAAAAATCTCATGTTTAATTAATTTTCTTACTTTATTTAGATTAAAACCATCAGCATCGTTCCAGGTATCAGTTGCATTAAACACAATAAAACTAATTCCTGCAGTATTCAGGATGGGCACATTTTGCACACCTTCTGAAATCGGACCAACAACACTTATATACAAATCTGAATTAAACCCTTTTTCATCTATTAATTGCTGATAAGAGGTAAAAACCTTCATCAAATCCGGTGTAATAATGGTTTGCTGAGATTCGCCTTCACTTCCTGAATCTGAAGAAAAGTTTAAAATCTCACAACTCAGTCCTTTCTCAATAAATTTCTTATAGATTAAATCAGCAACAAATAACTTTTCTTTATCAGACCAGAAACTTAGAAGTTGAATCACATTGGGAGAATTATCACTTTTCGTTTCATAAAACTTTTCAATCAGATAGACCGCAGCTTTTTCGGAGATTAGTTCGGTATTGATATATTTTTTGTTATTATGAACACAAAAAGCAGCAGGTACATCCAGTTCTGTAACTTGTTTTAATCTTTGCGGATTTCTTATCGAGTGATCCATCAATTCTACTATAAAAATAATCAGGACATAAAAGATTAAGGAGAAGAGAGCCGCAATTATGATATAAAGTTTTCTTTTCGATGGTAGTGAGGTAATTGGCATTTTTGGTGCATCCATTATTTTCATATTAGATACCATATCTGTATTCTTTAATTTTTGTCTGGCCATCCCCAAATGATGCAATGTATTCAGATATTCATTCTCATTCACTTCAATCTCTCTGATATTTCTTTGTAAATTTGCTCCGAGAGGTGCAAATCTTTTGAACTCACTCATAAATTCAACCCGTCTGATTTGCATGGATTTGAATTTTGCATTCGATTGTTCATAATCCTTTACAGTTTCAATCCATTGATCCAACAGTTTAAAAGTTTCCATTCCCTGGCTGTTAGATTCAAATACATACATAGAATCAATTTTTGTTTCTAATTTTTCTTCCAGATTATTTCTTTGTTGTTTTAATCTCACCAAATCTTCAGGGTTAGCTCTCTCCGGATCAATCTCTCTTTTGGCAATCTCGTTGTTTACTGTTACCAGATCCTGCCTGATACTTAAAACATTTTTACTTCTCAGATTTATTTTAAGTCTGCTTTTAACTTCGTTCTCAATTTTGGAAAGCACAGCCTGAGAGGCTTGAAATGCCATTTTGGATTCCTGTAATGTTAATTCAATTTTCTCGAGTTGCGTTGTAATCTGTTTCGTTTGTTCTTCGTAGTTAATAATATCATTACTCACATTAAACTTAAGTAATTTATCCTCAGATTCTTCGAGTTTCTTCGCTGCTTCTTGTAGTTTTACTTCAAAATATTCAACTGTAGAACTTGACTGACTATTCTTTATTCCACTATATTTATCAATAAATACATCAGCAATAAGTTTGACTGTATTATAGCAAACTCCGGCATCGTTTGATGAATACTGAATTTTTATTACATCGCTGGTGGTTAATCTCGAACTCTTTGCTGTTGATAAAGCATTGATACTATAATGTGGATGCCAGTGATTTAATAATTTATAAATGTAATTGGACTCATCCTGTTTGATATACCCGATTAAATTCTGATAGCTTTTTTCTGGATTACCCTTAACAATTAATTTTTTAACATCAGCTGGAACAGTTTCTTTAAGTTTGTTGAAGTACTCTTCGGATATTATTTCCTTCTGTGGTTTATCGAGCATTAAATGCTGCGTTAATAATCTTAGTGCTACCTCCTCCTTTAATGATTTAGAATTAAGAATAGTCAGCATATTGTTATATTCATTCTGAGCAGCGAAATTATCAACCCTTGCTACTTCTACAGAAAGGCCTGAATTACTGGTTACACCCGTAAAAACACTCGCCTCAGATTCATACAAAGAAGGCATATCCTTCGTCAGAAAAAAAACAATCCCTCCCACTACCAAAGGAATGGTAATGATATAGATGAACTTTTTCATCAGAATTTTTATGAAACGTACCAGGTTCATTTATTTAACGTATTTACTAAGACCACTTAATATCAGCAACTTATTATATTCAGCATACAACTCATACTTAGCTGTTGTAAGTGCTGTTTGTGCAGCTGTTTTCTTTGTTATAATATTAGAGTACTCATCAAGATTTATCAATCCTTTATCAACATTTCTTTTTGCTGTCAGATAACCCAGATTCATCGCCTGAAATTCCTCCTGATAATTCAAATAAGTTTCCTGTTTGATTTTAAGACTGTAATAAGCATCTACAATCATTGCAGAAATATCTCTTTTTAAAGCTTTTCTTTTAAGTTCTGCCTGATCAATCCCTGATTGCAAAACTTTAACCCTGCTTTTTTTACTCAACAATTCCGATAAAGGAATTTTGATGGTTATACCTGCAAAATAATTTAGCTGTGTTTTATTTGAAAGAGATGCATCCGGATCGCCTCCGCCTGTTGATTCATTGATTAACAATTGATTATACAAACCATATTTAGTATTAGCATCAAAAGTAATCAGGTTTTGCCAGTTGTTTTTTTCCAGTTTAATTTCTTCTTTGATTTTTTTAATTTCTTCATCAGAAAGCGTTAACAAAGGAGAATTAATTACGGCTGCATCAATAAAAAACTGAAGATTCGGAATAGAATCAATAGAAATAGTTAGAGTGTCGGATTCAGAAGACATATCATTCGACTCAATTTCCTGAGAAAAACATGCCATAATAAGAAAGAAACTACCGGCTATCAACAAGTACTTTCTGAATTCAACCACTCTTCTACACATTTTCATGCTGTAACATCGCTGGAATGGTTTTGAATAATATTTTCATATCCATCATAAAAGAAAAATTCTCAGCGTATTCAATATCAAGCTGTTTTCTCTCGTCTGCCGACATTTTATTTGCTCCTCCTCTTTTTGTCACCTGCCATAGTCCTGTCATACCCGCAGGCGCCAGGAAGCGCTTTGCCCATTGATCCGTAGTTAATAATTCAGCCTCGTACAATGGAAGAGGTCTGTTTCCAACAATCGACATATCACCCTTCAACACATTAATCAACTGAGGAAGTTCATCTATGCTGGTATTTCTGATAAAACGACCAACTTTAGTAATTCTGGGATCATTGGCTACTTTGAAGAAAGCATTTTCCCGTTTAATAGATTTTTCATTTCTTTTTTTGCTTTCAGGCACAAAGCCTTCATCAGATATAAGGATGGGTTCATCATGCAACATGCCAGTCCCTTCTTCAATAGAATCAACTGATTCATTCACATACTGATTATTCTTCATCAGGCTATCAACTTTTTTATCAGCATTGGTAAACATGCTCCTAAACTTGATGAAACCGAAAATTCTGTATCCGGTACCTACTCTTGGTGATGTATAATAGACTTTCCCTTTGGATTCTAATCTGATTGCCAAAGCGATGATAATGAAGAATGGAAGCAGAAACAATAGCACAATTCCTGAAAAAATGATATCAAAAGCTCTTTTCCAAAGCGGCATTTTGAACAACACCAAATTATCTTTCTTTACAGAGGATAACAAGGAATAATTCATTTTAATAAATTCAAATCTGTTTAGTAATTTATCACACAAAACATCTTCACCAAAAACGTCATGTGCGCCGTGTTTTATCAGATTATGGATAGAACAATCTCCTTTGTTAATAATAAATACGACTACTTTATCTTTAGTCAGATACTTATTGAATATTTTAAGCATCAACAAATCATGTGATTCGTCGGTTGTTTCATAAATTATCAGATCAATTTTTCGGTTATTTTTAAGTGCATCAAAACCCTGATGCGTAATGTCAAATTTAATCTGACCAAGATCCCGGGATAATTTATTGTACAAAACGACGTCTTTCCCGATGTATAAGGCATTGTATGACATAAAGTAAGATTTAAAGTGAATTTTCAACCCGGAAAGCTCCTCAGAACCTCCGGGTATGCTTTATAACTTATTTTTTAGGATATTTTCGACTCTGGCTAAAAGTTCAGTGGGATTATACGGTTTCTCCATATAATCGTGAGCGCCCATGTTAAGATGCTTTGCTTTAATTTCACTTTTATCCAGACTCGACAACATGATTACAGGAATATCTTTAAAAGCACCACTACTCTTAAGTTGTTCCAGAAAATCACTTCCCCCTAAACCGGGCATCAAAATATCGCTTATAATGACATCGGGCATATATCCTGATTGCAAAAGAGAGAGGGCGGAAATTCCGTCTTCCGCGCTCTCTACTTCATATCTGGATGATAAAATTGTTTTTGTCAGTTTCCTGAACTCTCCCCGGTCATCAACAATTAATACTTTCTTCTTCATTTTTATTTTATTTTGGAATGTATTCGTTGATTAATTTAAAAAATTATTCTCTAAATCATGATACAAGGGTCAAATATAGTGTATTTTTTTTATTTAACAATCAATCTGATTAAAAACTTTAATACAATTTTGATGCTTGTCTGTATCCGTTTTTATTCTGATACCAATCCATATAATTGAAACCACGGCTTGCAACCCAATCATTGAATTTAAGAAATGCTTTGGTGATATCTTCTTTTTCAGCAGGATAATCAAATTTTACCGGTAGATTAATGGCCCATGGCAATGCATTGTCCGACATATAATATTTACCGGTTGCAGGATTTGAATCATCATCACCAGTGCCGAATTTACTTACATCAGCCAAAGATGTTGGCGCTGATCCCGGCAGGTGAACTTCCATACTTCTGTCTAAATCAATGATCATAAACGGATTATATGGAGGTGTGCCAAATGTGTTATAAGCTACCGGATTAATTAAATCCACATCAATATTAACCGTTTTAGGAGCCTGATAAGTTAAACCTTTGGTTGTGTTAACACCATTACCACCCGGGTGCTTCAGGATTCTGAATGCATTGTCGAAAGCAATGATGACAGCTTTATCCTGATTGGCTTCTGTTCCATTGGCATTTAAACTGATGATGTTGTTGGTCAGAAAAGATCCGGTAACAGATTTGATATTAGAAGGATTCTGATTCAACTGGAAGCCGAAACCATTTGTTTTTGAGGCACCGATGGCTCTTACTGTTAAAGCTGCTTCAACAGAAACCACCAGGTTATTCGCATTTGTAATCTGATTGAAATTATAGTCTACGATCAGGTCATTGAAGTCGTAGTCGCCCTTTTCAGGCCAGAGATCCTCATATGCCAGTGTTGCTGTCTGATTTTTCCCGGGATAATAGTTGTTAAATGCTTTTTCGGGATCAGTCGGATATTCATCCAATGTATCGCCCACACCGTCACCGTCAGTATCTGTAGGAGTATCAATTGGTCTGTAATCATCAATTTTGATAGCCGTAATCGGGTTAGCTGTCACATAGAACATGGCATCATTAAAATCGTTATCACCACCTGTTCTGTTCAGGTCTTCAAAACCCATCAACAACAAGTTTCTTTCAGTATCTTTGAGTAATACATTATGCTTTCTAAGTTCTACAGTTGGTTCAGGATTGAATCTGGCATCAGAATAATAGGTTGCAGAACCGTTAACAATGGTTCTCGAATTATTACTCCAACCATTAGCTCTCAGAATCCATGCAATTGTAGTTCCGGCAGGAAAAACATCAGAATATTTGTTTGAAACAGGATCCAGGTACAACAATTGGACTTTATTTCCTGATCTTAAACCACCGCTTGAATTAACAAATGAAACATTCGGGAAAGCAGCAGTTCTGTTAGAAATTGCAGCAACTGAAGCAGGAGCCTCACCTGTACGATAATAATAATAAGCGAGTGTATTCGTGAAACCTGCACCTTCGTGTACGAAAGTAATCCACACATTACAATCTTCTACGATAACCACACTTCCGTCGTCGCGGCTATTCAGATATTCAGGGTGAGATACAGGAAGAGGAGTTCCTTCAGGCAATGATGCATTGATATCTGCCAGTAAATCATTAGAGATTACATCATTTTGAGCCCACAAATAATTCGGAACACCCATTGAGTTCCAGGTACCTAACACATAAAATCCGGAAACCAGTGAAGGATCAGGAAAACCAACTACTTTGGATGGTTTATTACTTACACTTTGCGCAACAGAACCACCTACCTTTAATGTCAAATCGGATGACTCTAATGCAACCTGATGCAAAGCAGGCAAACCAATGTATTTAACCAATACATTCAGGGTATCAACAGTTGTTGCAGGTGCCAGACTACAATTCATGTAACCATAGCCATTGCTTATGCCTTTGTAAAGCAAAAAATCTTCTGAATTTTCAATCATCAGACCATCAGCATTCAACGGATTTCTGGAATACACTTCCATATAAACACCCTTCAGGGGTTTGTCGGTATTGCTTAATGTCTGAACCGACAATTTAACTTCTTTGGTTGTTTTATAGTCGAAACCAATTGCTTTTTCAGCAATATCCTGAAAAGAATCTTCTAAACAGGAGCTAAAAAAGAAAACACCTGCAAGCGTTAAAACCAGACCTGAGCGAAATAAATTTGTTGTTTTCATTTTCTGAATATTAATAATTTTTCAGTGGCAATTCAATGCTTATGCCAAACACCTAAACCGCTAACAAACAGACGATTAAGTTATTTAACTACTACTTAACAACATTCAAAACTGACTATCATCTTCATTTTCGAAGATTAATCGGCCTTGATTTTATATTTCTGAAGTCTTCTGTACAAGGCATTCCATTCAATATTCAGAAGCCGGGCAGCCTCTGCCTTGTTATTTCTTGTTTTCTCAAGCGCCCTGAGAATTGTATGCTTTTCTAATTCTTCCAGATCGAAAATTTCACTCAAATGATTTTTCACAGGTGCGTTAAACAAAGAGAAATTTTGTGCCTGAAGTTTTCTTCCTGTACAAAGGATGACAGCTCTTTCAATGACATTTCTCAATTCCCTGATATTCCCCGGAAAATTATAATGCATCAACATATCAAAAACCTCATCACTGATTCCTTCGATATTCTTTCCCATTTTTTTGGAGAAAGTTGCGACAAAATGATTTGTCAAATCAATGATATCTTCCTTTCTGTCTCTTAATGGAGGAACATGTATCAAAAAAGTTCCAATCCTGTGGAATAAATCCAATCTGAAAACAGAACCATTAGTCAGTTCCTCGATACTTTTATTTGTTGCTGCAACAATACGAATGTTAAAACTTTGAGGATTCTGGGTGCCGATTTTCGTAAATGTTCTGTCTTCAAGCACTCTTAATAGTTTTACCTGAGAAGACATCGGCATTTCTCCAATCTCATCCAGAAAAAGCGTTCCTTTATTGGTAGTTTCAAACCAACCTGCTTTATCCCCAATCGCCCCTGTAAAACTCCCCTTTTTATGCCCGAAAAATTCACTTTCGAATAAATTTTCCGGAATAGCCGACATGTTCACAGCACCAAAGAACTCTTCATTTCTTTTACTGAGATTATGAATTCCACGGGCAACCAATTCTTTTCCGGTACCGCTTTCTCCGATAATCAATACAGATGTATCGGGAGTAGAGGCTACCATTTTCATTTGATTTTTAATCTCTGCAATGGCTTTTGATGACCCAACGATACTAACTCCCATCTCATGATTAATCTCTTCCTTGAGCAGGATATTTTTATTCTTTTCAGT
>JBILFS010000055.1:0-8334 GCA_044351455.1 Paludibacter sp.
TATTCAACAAAGAGACATTGCCAAAAAGGCAAAAGAGATTGATTATCAGCAGGCAAGATTAAATCTATTGCCGGATTTAAATGCTTTTGCCGGACAAAACTTTACCCTGGGTAGATCGTTGACTGCGGATAATACTTATAAAAGTGTAAACTCATCACGTACTTATTTCAATATATCCAGCGAATTACTGCTTTTCGACGGATTGAAAATGAAATATGATATTGAAGCTAAGAAAGCTGACATGAAGGCTTCAGAAGCGGATCTGGAAAAAATTAAGTCGGATGTGAAATTAAATGTAACGGTTGCTTTCATGCAGGTAATGCTTTATAAGGAAAATCTGGAACTTGCAAAATCGCAGATTGAAGCAACCAAACAGAAAATTGAGCAAAAAAGTATCATGGTCAGAGAAGGCAAAGTGGCAGAAGGTGAATTGCTTGAATTAAAAGCACAATTGGCCAAAGAAGAATTCAATGTGATTCAGGCAAACAACAATCACAAACTGGCATTGCTGGATTTGGCTCAAATCGTTGAACTTGAAAATTTTGAATCGCTGGATATCGTTATTCCGGCGGAATTAATTAATAATGAACCGGTACTTCTTTCTGCAGAGGAAGTTTACCGTTCAGCTCTCCAAAACAGGCCTGAAATCAGGGGAGCTGAGTACAGGCTGCAAAGCAGCAGGAAAAATGTAGATATCGCGAAGTCTGCATATTTCCCCACATTGGGTTTTGGCGCACAAATGGGCTCTGGTTATTATTATCTGGAAAACTTCCCCGGCAATGAAGCTTTCGGGAAACAAATGAGTGATAATCTGAGCACAGTCCTGGGGTTTAGTCTGAGAGTACCTGTTTTTAATAAATTTACAACCAAAAACAGGGTTAGTGCTTCAAGATTAGCCGTTGAAAGTAGTATGCTCGATTTAGAAAATACCAAACTTGAACTTCAGAAAACAGTTCAACAGTCATATCAGAATGCACTTGCGGCCAAAGCGAGATTTGATGCCGCTCAAAAATCGCTTCAATCGTCGCAAGAGGCATTCAGATATGCAGAACTGAAATATGAAGCAGGTAAAGCATCGGTTTATGAACTTTATCAGGCCAAGAACAGTTTGGTACAAGTACAGTCGGAGCTTACTCAATCGAAATATGAGTATGTATTACGTGTAAAAGCACTTGAATTATTAAAATGAATGCAGATAATATAAAATCTCAGATGAGAAAAGGATACCTGGAATATTGTATCCTGCTGATACTGAGAAAAAAACCATCTTACGCATCTGATATCATCTCAGAATTAAAGGATGCAAGAATGATCGTTGTTGAGGGTACACTGTATCCTTTGCTCACCCGGCTGAAAAATGCCGATTTACTGGATTATCGCTGGGAAGAATCTTCTCAGGGACCTCCCAGAAAATACTACGAAATGACTACGAAAGGCAATCAATTTCTGGATGAACTGGAAAATGCCTGGGAGGAAGTCAATCAGGTTATATCAAAATTAAAAAATATTAATTAATAAAATCTTTTGAAAATGAAAAAGACGTTGACAGTAAATTTAAGTAATACTGTATATCACATAGATAGCGACGCATATGAATTGTTACATCAGTATCTGAATGATGTTGAAAGCAGACTCTCGGCCGACGAGAAGAAGGAGGTCATGACCGATATCGAAGCGCGTGTTTCTGAATTGTTTTCCGAAAAGCTTCAGAAAGGTAAAAATGTTATCAATATTAAAGATGTTGAAGAGGTTATCAACGTACTTGGTAAGCCAAATCAATTCAGTGAAGAAGATGCTGAAGAGGGTTCTCAGGAGTCTGCTCAAACACCTCCTCAATCGGGTGCCAAGGGCAAAAAGAAGTATTACAGGGATGTTGATAATGCTGTTTTGGGTGGTGTGGCTGCTGGTTTGGCTGCTTTGCTCGGATGGGATGTTGTGCTTGTGAGGGTGCTCATGGTATTGGTTATCTTCCTGGGTTACGGAACTTTAATTCCGATATATCTGGTTGTATGGCTCATTGCCCCTGCCGCAGTAACGATTGCTCAGAAACTGGAAATGCAGGGGGAGTCAGTTACTGCCGAAAGGATTAAATCAGAAATCAACAACATGAAAACCTATGTGGAAAGCGATAAATTTAAGGAAAATGCTTCATCAGTAGGTAGTAAACTGGGTGAAGTTTTCCGTACAGTTTTCAAGGTGATCTTTGGGTTTATTGGCGCAGTGATGGGATTGGTAGGTTTTGTAATGCTTGGAGCATTGTTGCTGGTTCTTTCGTTCCTGATATTTGAACCTTCCCTGTTAACCGGCTTTACTCCTGAATTTGGAATGATAACTCCGGGGAAAATGGTGTTGATGATAATAGCGCTGGTATTTATTGTAGGGATTCCGATTTTTATGCTGATATTCTGGGCAATAAAAATTGTTTCGGGCAAACCGACAAGATCGGGTGCATTGTCGACAGTGTTGGGCATTGTTTGGTTTCTTAGTATATTCCTGTTTGCCGGACTTGCAGCAAGAACTGCCTTTTCGTTAACCAAAGGTAATTTCGAGAATTTCGAATTTTACTGGAACGATATTCATGAGGATGATGTTACTGAAGCCCGTATTGTTGAGCCATTTACGGGGATAGATATCGCCGGAAATATTGAACTCGAGATTGTACAGGACACTTTAAATTCTCTGGTTATCAAAACTGCACCATCAATCATGTCGAATATTCGTACAGAGGTGGAAAATGGTGTTTTGAAGATTTATACCAACAAATTTCATATCAATCGTGATGTTAAAGCCCTGGTTTCGGCCAGGGTGCTTAACAGCATCCGGGCAAGTGGTGTCAGCAGGGTCAGAACAGATGGGAAAATCAATACTGACAGGTTAATTCTGGATATTTCAGGTGCAAGTTCTGTGAAGATGAAAACAGTTGTAAGTCAGGATTTGATACTGAATGTTGCAGGTTTGTCGAATGTTGAACTGGAAGGGGTCGCATATTCAATTAAGAGTAATACCTCAGGTACAACCCATCTGGATGTATCTGAACTTGTAGTAAAGAATGGCAATTTTTCTGCTTCAGGTACATCGCAAATTGATGCAAACGTATCTGATTCTTTGATTGTGAATGTGTCGGGAGCAACCAGTTTTTATAACAGCAAAAATCCACTTTACCTGAAAGAATCAAAATCGGGAGCTGCTGATATTCAGATAAGGAGATAAGATGTTAAGGTATATTATCCCGTAGGTTGTTATGCATACCAAACTCATCAGGAGTTTATCTGCAAATACTGATTTTTTCATTTGAGTTTTAGCCTTTTTCATTTCAAAATCGTCCCTTCCAAAGAGCCCGGAGCCAGTCTCCGAGCTTTTTTTCTGCAGGATTGTCCTGAACTTTCCAGATGCTGATTTGCTTTATTTCATCCGGAAGGTATTGCTGTTCAACAAAATGGTTTTGATAATCATGGGAATACTGATAGTTTTTGCCGTAGTTCAATTCTTTCATCAGTTTTGTCGGGGCATTTCTTAAATGCAGGGGTACAGGAAGATTTCCCGTTTTTTCCACCAGCGCAAGTGCCTCATCAATAGCAAGATAGGCCGAATTGCTTTTGGGTGATGCAGCCAGATAAACGGCCGTTTCCGAAAGGATGATTCTGCCTTCGGGCCAACCGATTTTATGCAGGGCATCGAAACAGGCATTGGCCAGCAGCAAAGCATTGGGATTGGCCAGTCCGATGTCTTCCGCCGCTAAAATCACCAATCGGCGTGCAATGAATTTCGGATCTTCACCTCCGGCAATCATCCTGGCCAACCAGTAAACGGCTGCATCCGGGTCGCTTCCCCGAATGGATTTGATGAAAGCGGAAATAATATCGTAATGAATTTCTCCGTCTTTGTCGTAGGCCATTGGATTCTGTTGCAGTTTCTCAGTAACAATTTTGTTGTTGATGTATACATCCTGTGATTCTGCTGAGCCGGTTACCAAATCAATAATATTCAGCAATTTACGGGCATCACCACCCGAAAAACGCAGCAATGCTTCCGTTTCTTCTATATGATAAGTGAATTTCTTCAGTTCGGAATCTGTTTCAATGGCTTTGTGTAGGAGTTCAAGTAAATCTTCTTTCTCAAGTGATTTCAATACATAAACCTGACATCTTGATAATAAAGGAGTTATAACTTCAAAGGAAGGATTTTCAGTCGTTGCACCAATCAGTGTGACGGTTCCATTTTCAACAGCTCCCAACAGTGAATCCTGCTGAGATTTGCTGAAACGATGGATTTCGTCAATAAAAAGCACCGGACTCTTTCCCTGCGCAAACATCCTGTTTTGTTTGGATTTTTCAATCACCTCACGCACGTCTTTCACGCCGGATGTAACCGCACTGAGAGTGTAAAACGGTCGGTCGAGTTGATTTGCAATGATTTTTGCCAGGGTGGTTTTGCCCACCCCGGGAGGTCCCCACAGGATGAACGAAGCGAGATGACCCGATTCAATCATGTTGCGGAGAATGGCTTTTTCACCTACCAAATGTTTCTGACCTATATAATCACTTAATGTGGCAGGTCTGAGCCTTTCTGCTAATGGTTGCATGCAGCAATTTCAATTATTGAATTTCTGATAAAATAACGGTGTAGTTTTTACCGTAAACTTTGGCACATTTCGGACAGGTGGTATACCACATCAGTAATTTGCCTGTTTTGTAACCCTTTTCTTTCGCACTTTGTTCGAAATCTTTACACCAGTCACCGGTATTTTTAAAATCACCCTCATAGGCTTTGGAATAAAAAGTTCCCGTGATGGTTGTGTTCTCAGCACTGGGAATGTCTTTATCCACAGCCAGATATAAATCCATGTTCCAGTTGGATGTATGTTCGGACAAGCAAAGATTGTCGACAAATTCACCGCCTGCATCCCTGGTTATTTTGTCTAATTTCCGCATTGTTGAACCAAAATTCAGCGGCATAAACATCAGGGTTTTAACTTTCCCTTTGATGAATTTCCTGTTTTCCCATTTTACAACTACGTCCTGCCAGGGTTCCGGGTTAAACCGCGGACAGCAACCTGTTTCGTTGATTTGAGTTTCCATGATGATGTGAGTTTAGAATGTTGTTATTGTTGCCTTACTTCCGCAAAGCTTCTTTTTATCCCTTTGTGATATTTTACATCTGCATAACCGAAAATCACAAATAATCCTTCCCGGGATGGATATCTGATGCCATATTTTTCTCGTAAAAGTCTTGCTTTTTTTCCGTTTTGTATCATTGGATGGATACCACCGAGCATGCAGGTGCCTAATCCGAGCGATTCAGCTGCATACATCGCTGTGGTTGCGGCTACTATGGGATCGGCAGGGTCGGTATAGGGCGAACCATAAAAATACATGGCTAAAGGAGCATCGTAATTGATCCAGTTATGACCTTTTTGCATCTCATCAACGTAAACGCGAAAGAGCGGTCTGACAAAACCTTTGAACATTTCATCATTGGATTTTCCCCAGAATGGTCGCATCAGGGCCAAAAACCACGATGATACAAACCATTTCATGTTGTTCAGATAGGAACTGTAGTCTCTGGCAAACTGTAAATTCTTTTCGCGGGTGTCGAATACCACAACGTGTACATCTGAGGGAGGCAAACCCATCGGTGAGGTAGCTGCTGCTTCCAGTATCTGCTGAATTTTTTCCGGTTCAACAGGTATGTTTTTAAATTCCCTGATGCTTCTGCGGCGCTGGAATAATGCCATCAACTGCGTATATTCGGGCATCTTTTTTTTATCCGGTAAAGGAAATAAATCCTTTTCAGAAATAGCGCGGCCACTGATTTCGATGGCATCATGCGGACAAATGGCCATGCAATGTCCACAGCCGATGCAACCGAAAACTGATTCATCGCTTAAGTGCACCCTTTTATCAATAATCTGTAAATTAAAATCCTTACAAACTTCTACGCAATGTCCACATCCTGAGCATTTTTCAGGAAATAAAGTGATGGTTGCGTTCTCTTTGGTTCTGGTTGTTGGAATGGCCATGCTTGCGTGTTTCCTGCAAAAGTAATTATTTTTTTGTACTTTTGTGCCCGGTTTTAAAAGATTAAATAAAAAAGATTTTTTGCATGTTAACAGCTGATGCGCTTACTGTCGAATTTGGCGGACAGTCCTTATTTTCAGATATTTCCTTTGTAATTAATGAAGGCGACCGGATTGCTTTGATGGGTAAAAACGGTGCCGGAAAATCCACTTTGCTGAAGATTCTGGCAGGTGTCAGAGAGCCATCAAGGGGGAAGATAGCCTATCCAAAAGAAATGGTTATCGCCTATCTGCCTCAGCATCTGCTGCTGGATGATAAAAAAACCGTTTTTGAGGAAACAGCATCCGCTTTTGATACCATCCATCTGATGGAAAAACAAATAGAGGCGCTAAACGAGGAGTTGAATACCCGTACTGATTATGAGTCGGATAGCTACATGCAACTCATCGAACAGGTAACTGCCCTTAGTGAACAATTTTATAGCATTGAGGAGATTAATTACGATGCAGATATTGAAAAAATCCTCATGGGTCTTGGTTTTCAGCGGGAAGATTTTCAAAAACAAACATCAGAAATCAGTGGTGGATGGAGAATGCGCATTGAGTTGGCAAAAATTCTGTTGAAACGACCGGATTTAATTTTGTTGGATGAGCCAACGAATCACCTTGATATTGAGTCGATTCAGTGGCTCGAGGAATTTCTGATTAATTCGGCTAAAGCAGTAGTGGTTATTTCACACGACCGCGCTTTTGTTGATAATATCACCACCCGTACCATTGAGGTAACCATGGGTAGAATTTACGATTATAAAGCAAAATACTCTCATTATCTTGAGCTTAGAAAGGAACGTCGGCAGCAGCAACAAAAACAGTACGACGAGCAACAAAAGATGATTGCAGAAACAACTGAGTTTATTGAGCGCTTCAAAGGAACGTATTCCAAAACATTACAGGTACAATCCAGGGTGAAGATGCTTGAGAAATTAGTAATGCTGGAAGTGGATGAGGAAGATACTTCAGCTCTTCGGTTGAAGTTTCCGCCATCTCCGCGTTCAGGTTCCTATCCTGTTGTTGCTGAAGGTGTTGGTAAGTCATATGATGAAAAAATGGTTTACTCCAATGCAAGTTTTACCATCGAAAGAGGTGAAAAAGTTGCCTTCGTTGGTAAGAATGGTGAAGGAAAATCAACCATGGTAAAGTCAATCATGAAAGAAATCAAACATGATGGCATACTTACCCTGGGGCACAATGTAAAGATTGGTTATTTTGCTCAGAATCAGGCTTCTATGCTGGATGAAAATCTGACAGTGTTTCAAACCATCGATGATGTGGCAGTGGGTGATATCCGCAATAAAATCAAAGATTTGCTCGGGGCCTTTATGTTTGGCGGTGATAATTCCTTCAAAAAAGTAAAAGTATTATCCGGAGGTGAAAGAACCCGGTTAGCCATGATTAAATTACTCCTCGAACCGGTTAATTTGCTGATTTTAGATGAGCCAACCAATCACCTGGATATGAAAACCAAGGACATCCTGAAACAGGCTTTGGTAGATTTCGACGGAACATTGATTGTAGTATCACACGACCGCGATTTTCTGGATGGACTGGTGCAGAAGGTTTACGAATTTGGAAAAGGAAAAGTAACCGAACATCTGGAAGATATCTATGGATTTCTGGCTAAGAAAAAAATGGAGAATTTGCGGGAGATTGAAAGGAAGTGAAATGCTGAATAACCACAAAAGGAACAAAAGGAAGAAAAAAGGGAACACAAAAGTTATTCTAATTGAATTGAGCCTGATTTAAATTGATATTAGAAATCAAATTCCTTATTTTTTTTTTTGAGGGCAAATAATATTCATATAAGTTATTTATCAAAATACTGAAAAAACAAGTAAAATCAATATTTTCCTTTTGTGTTCCCTTTTGTCTTCCTTTTGTTCCTTTTGTGGTTAACTTATTCTCAAAGCTGCAACAATTTTACTGATATGCTCCGGACTGGTTCCACAGCATCCTCCAATGATATTGGCGCCTGCAACTTTCAACGCCGGAACAAATGCAGCCATCATTTCAGGTGTCTCGGGAAAAACTGTACATCCATCTTCATAATGAGGCAAACCTGCATTGGCGTGAATTAAAACCGGAATAACTGCATCAGTCTTTCTGATTTCCTTTGTAATCTCTATCATCCCTTCTATGCCGTTACTGCAATTAGCACCTAAAATATCAACACCCGCAATTTTCAGGGTTTCAACCATCTCAGCAGGTGAAACACCCATCATCGTTCTGTAATCACCAGCTACAGTTTTGTCGAAAGTCAT
>JBILFS010000056.1:0-8296 GCA_044351455.1 Paludibacter sp.
TTCAGCCTCGGCAATCACTTCTCCAATACCTTCCTTTTCGATCAGGAGTTTTATACTTTCACGGAAAATCAAATGGTCGTCAACGATGATTATTTTGTGTAATTCAGGAAATTCAGTCATCATTAGCATACTAGATTTGTTGTTTACAAAAATACTATAGAACGATAATAGCAGGGCAAAAAAAATCCCTGAAAAGAATTGGTGTAAACCCTGATTTTTCAACAGGAATTTTTCTGTTGATGATCAAAAAACAGCCAGGCTCAATCCTTCACTATTTAATGCGAAATTATTTTCTTCCTATTCCTTAATGCAGAATGAGATTTGAAGTTTTATTAAGAAGTATTTTTTTATTTGTATCTTTAATGTTAAAGTTTTTCCTATTTTTGTAATATATAATTTATTATAATAGAAATGAGCCTTCATAATTTTTCTCCCGCAAAATGTTGATGTTTAAAAAGATGACCGGGATTATAAAATCCTATGAATTAAAAAATGCAACAAAAAAACAAGTTGCAGAGATTTCCGCAAACGAAATTGAATATTTTGAAACTCCCGTTAGCCGGGATAAGCAACTATTTCCCGAAGAAGCAGGGTTTCAAAACGAACTGGAGTATTACCGGGATATATTTAAGAATCAACCCGTTGGTCTGTACCGTATGCGTGCATTTGCAAATGGGAAATGGCAACTGAAGAGCTGGATGAATAATTCGAATATCCCATTTAGTATCGAATATGCCAGTGATAATTTTTATCAAATACTCTCGTGTAAGAAAGAAGATATCGAATCTAACCTGGCTTTTTTTGCCGGCTTACTTACAAATTCAGATTTCGAATCCTTTTTGGAAGCAAATAAATTAGCCAACAAAAATCTAATCCCATTTCGCTGGGAAGGGAAAATCAATGTTAAGGATGCAGACAAATGGATAAGATTCGAATCAACACCCCGTAAACTCAGTAATAACGACATACTTTGGACAGGTATCCTGTATGATATTACGGAGTGGAAAAAAAAGGAGGAAGAACTGAACAAAAGCCGGTTGCAACTCGAAGATGTTCTCGTAGGGGCCAATGTTGGGACTTTAGAGTGGAATGTACAAACCGGCAAAATTCGTTTTAATGAGATTTGGGCTAAAAATCTGGGATATTCAGTACAGGAGGTCAAAATCGGCTCGATGTTTTTAGGAGCTAAGGGCTGGAGATTTCACACACATCCGGATGACATTCCTTATGCCGAATCACAACTTGAACGTCATTTTTCAGGGGAACTACCCCATCATCAGGTGGAAGTGCGCATGAGACACAAAAGTGGAAAGTGGATTTGGGTCCGTCAGGAAGGAAAAGTGAAAACATGGACTAAAGATGGTAAGCCCGAACTGATGTATGGTACCCATACTGTTATTACTGAACGCAAGGAGGCCGAACTTACGCTGAGTCGGCTGAATGAAGAACTTGAAGAAAGGGTTGCCAGTCGCACAAAACAGCTTGAAGCATTAAACGCCGAAATAAAACTGGTCGAACAGAAATTCCGTACTGTTGCCGATTTTTCGTATACCTGGGAATATTGGAAGGGAAACGATGGGAAAATTATTTTCATGTCACCATCTGTTTTTCACATTACTGGTTATGATGTGTATGAGTTTGAAAATGACCCTGGTCTGATTGAAAAAATTATTTATGGTCCCGACCAACGCATATGGAAAAAACATAATGTAGCAAGAAAGAATTGTCAGTCAATCGATCATAGCATGGAAATCGCTTTCAGGATAATTACAAAAAACGGTGATATTAAATGGATTGGCCATATTTGCCGATGCATCATAATGGATGGCAAAACCCTTGGTATACGTGTTTCCAACCGCGATATTACCGAGAGTGTGACTGCAAACAACGCCCTGCTTGATATAACTGTGAAGGTGGAGGAACGTGAACGAAACCGTTTTTCAAGGGAACTGCACGATGGACTTGGCCCCCTTTTATCAACAGTAAAACTGTATTTCGATTGGCTGGCTGATACCGACGATGAAGAAAAACGCAAATTGATTATTCAAAAGGGTGGTTATTGTATTGAAACAGCCATCGAAACAGCACGTGAACTTGCAAGGGGTATAGGATCGCAAATGCTCTCAAAGCTTGGGTACATAGCGGCATTGCAACAATTTATTGAAAGAATTAACGATACCAGCAAAATTGAAATTATTTTTAACACTAACACCGTCATCCGTTTTAACGACTTTATCGAAACTACACTTTATCGCATAAGTACCGAGTTGATTAAAAATACGCTTACTTACGGTCAGGCCTCAAAAATTGAAATCGACTTTGCATTCGACGAGCTCAATAAAGAGATTTTGTTTAACTATCGCGATAATGGTGTTGGATTCGATATAGTCAAAACAGATAAGGAAGGTGGTGGATTAGGTATAATAAACATACGCCAAAGGGTGAGAATCTTGAGAGGAAGTCTCGAAATGGACTCCAGGCCAGGTGCAGGTACAAAGACATTCATTCGCATTCCCATCGAAAACCTTCAATAAAAAACTCCATATTAAATGAATAAAATTATTATAGTTGATGATCATTCATTATTTCGCGAAGGAATTAAACTCCTTATCGAAAACGAAAAACTGGGTTGTGTAGTAGCTGAAGCTGAAAATGGCAGAGATTTTCTGGATTTACTGAATTTACATCAGCCTGACCTGATTATTATTGACATTGAAATGCCTGTGATGAACGGACCTGAAGCGATTCGCAAAGCATTATCAACAAATCCTGATTTGAAATTCCTGGTACTCACCATGTTGAATGAAAGTGCTGATTACAACGAAATTGTTTATGCAGGAGCTGTGGGAATTGTGCTCAAAACAGCCGGAAAAAAAGAGTTCGAAAGAGCAATAAACACCATCATTTCAGGAGAAAGTTATTTCTCTCCGGAAATGTTGCGAAAAATGTTGCTCAACACTCAGAATAACGGTACGAAGGAAATGAACTTTAAGAAAACAGTTTTCAGTGATCGTGAAATGGAAGTGCTCAGTCATCTTTGCGATGGATTGTCGGTATCAGAAATTGCAGATAAAATATTCCTGAGTGTAAAAACCATTGAAGCACATCGTTCTTCACTTTTACGTAAAACCAATACCCGCAACACCATAAACCTGGTGCTTTTTGCAATAAAAAACAAAATGGTAGAAATTTAATCCGGGTCGATCCTTTCTTTTGTCAGGAGCCATCAATCAATGATTTGAATTTTATACTGAAAAACGACTTATCACATAAAAATATTGACTATGTTTGCATCTGAAATAGGCAATCCGGAGTTCCATCTGATCATTAAAAAAAAATACAATAAGATGAAAACACAAACCATCCTATTGGCTATCAGCATTTTATTAAGCAGCTGCCAATCATTCATCAATGACGTTGATTTTCTTTTTAAGGAAAAAATTGTTTTGAAAGGTCAAATTTCCACATCACAGGCCATTAAAGGGATGCAGAAAGTTAGCTCAAATAAATCTGCCTATACACTTTCAGATGCAAAAAAAGTATTGATATTCTATGGAAATCAGTATGTTATCACCGAGATAGATGACAATGGTTCATTTACAGGAAAGGTTCCGATTGGCAATTCGACAGTTGTTTCTTTTCTGACCAAAGACAACAAATTCATCGGCAATCTGTACACGGGTGGATTAAACTTCCTTCCTTTAAAAGGGTTGGATGATGATATTTCAGTCATAGATTTTTCTACCCTCACCCTTGAAAACGGACGTATATTCCCCGCAAACGATCCTATTGGCAAATCAATCATTTTAAATGAAGCAGAACTTGGATTTATGAAGGAGATTGGCAAATTCTATGAATCAATGGCTAAAAATATTGACATGGATAATGACGGTGTACCGGATCTATATAAAAACATCAGCATTTTCTTATCCACAACACGTAATTTTGAAGCTGGTACTTTTGGTGTACAGAATAGTAAACCTGCACAAATAACAAAAGAATACAATGTGCCCGGATGTAATAGTTTGACCATCGAAGGTTATGTTGACTGGTTTTCGAAACAAATAGTCGGAATTAGCAACCATGCAAAACTAACAGGCCCTTTGGCAAATCCATACAATGATATTGTCAACACTTATGCACAGCAAAATTTTCCGGATGATGAAAAGGATAAGGAAAGTTATCAGATTCAGTTTGTAAGAAATAATCAGCAAAATTACTTTGAAGATGGCAGGTATACTTTTCAGATTGATAATCAGGATTTTACTTTCGATTACTATTTTAATTTGAACATGAAAGATTTCTGGATTTATGCCGTACCAAGCTGTAATGTTGATAAAGATGGATATGTTACATCCATTGAAATTGATTACAGATTGAAAGACGGTCGGAAGGTCAATCCTAAAAAGGTAATTTCGAGCAGTATCAGTCTGACTATAGCAATTGAAAAATATTCCAGTGAAATGGATGTGTATGATAGCTGGGGAGAAAATGGTCAATCGGAACCCGGCAAAAAAAGTTTGCTGGAAATCGTGAGAAGGGATATATTAACCTCCTTAGACAAAAACTACAATTTTGACAGGATCACATTGGAAGTGCCGGTTAAACTTTTGAATATTCAGCAGATGGGAACAAGTTATTATGATATGTTTGGAAATGATGCAGGAAATTCCTGGAAACCATAGGTATTTGTTATGACTTTAAGAAAGCAATAGCCTCTTTAACTGTCATTTTCACTTTGATATTTCCTGACTTAGCCAATTGATTGCATACAGAGATAATTCCATTTTCCAGCACATCCTGTCCGTTAAAAATCTCTGCACTCATGCAGTCAACCGTGCACGCAATGATTCCGGCATCGCTCAGCGTATCGAGACTTTTTATGCCTGCATTGTTTTTACCGATTCCGGCATCATTAAAAAAAACTGCTTTAAGTTGGTGCTTCTGTGCATAATGCCCGGCACTTACACCGCCATGCGATCCACACACAACAACATCGCCTGCGTTGCTCTCGTTTAAAAAGGTTATACTATCTGTAACAGTGATATTTACACCATTAATTTGAGTCTGAAATTGTTTCTTCAGATCAACCTTGCCAATATTTTCATTTTGGGGAACAGTCGGAGATTCTGAAGTTTCATTTATCTGACCTGAAATGTGTTGATTGTAAAGATGGATAATCCTGGCAACAGCATCCTTAACAGTATCGCCGGGTTGGATTCCTGCTTCATTGGCTATGGTATTGGTATGACTGATAATTCCACTTTCCCAGGTATCGGTTGCGACACCTATCTCAGCACTGTAGTGGTCCACTGCACAAGCCAGAATGCCATCAGTTGCATAATGTGAAAGCCCACTGATGCCAGCCTGATTTTTTCCGATACCGGCATTGTTCAGAAAAACGGCTTTAACCCGGCAGTTTGTTAACTTGCGTGCAAAGGTGCCGTTGTCGCCACAATGTGAAGCACACACAAGAATCGGGAATGTATTTTCGGGTTTTATATCACCTAAACTATCCAGCAGTATTACACTTTCGGGTAAATCCATTTTGTTTACTTATTCCAAAGAGAAATATTAACCACAAAAGGCACAAAAGAAACACAAAAGAAACACAAAAGGAAAAAACATTTAAATAAATAATCACCTGTGATTCTACTTAAATGTTTTTTCCTTTTTACGCTGTAATCATTGCGCGGGCAATAGAAATACCCTTTTCGTATGCCTTCAGATTGCCTTCCACAAACTTTGCAGGAACACTTTCGCGTACGATCTGAATCATTTCATCATGAGAATAGCCTCTGAATTCGGCATAAATGGCAAGCATGACAATATTCATCATTTTGCTGATATCAAAATCCGGACTTTTATTCTCTTCAGGATCAATAATATATGTTTTTTTTCCGGAACGTTTTATCAGCTCAGTTTTGGACTCAGGCATATCTTTTTCCAGACGGGTGTTTACGCTGGAAGTGGATAATTCAAAAGTACTTGAAAAAACGATACCATCTTCTTTCATGCAATGCAAATACCGGAGCGTTTCCGTTTGTTCGAAAGACAAAAGGTAATCCACATCACCTGCTTTGATAAATGGAGACAAAACCGGTTTGGTTGAATAGCGGAAATGACTTTCGACACCACCTCCACGTTGTCCCAATCCAATAACATCTGATATTTTTAACTCATAACCAAGTTTGATATAATACTTGCTTAATACGTTGCTGAAAAGGAGAATTCCTTGTCCTCCCACACCAGCTATGATTAAATTTTTTCCTGTGTCCTGCATTTTTATGAATTTATCGCGTCAAACTTACAAGCTGTTGAACATAATCCACAGCCGGTACAAAGATCCTCGTTAATAACAATTTCGACTTTCCCGTCTTTGCCTTTTTTACTCTCTATCGCTAAACATCCGATATTGATACACTTCCGACACTGGGTACACAGATCCTGATCAATAGAATAAGCATCACCTTTAGGTAACTTAAATTTAGTTACACAAGGTTTTTGTACAATAACTACAGAATTTGTATTTGAATTTACCGCATTCAGAATAGCCTTTTCAAGGTTTTCAAATTCGTAGGCATCAACAGTTACAATATCTTTCACACCAATGGCTTCGCATACTTTTGCAATTTCCAGTTTATTTTCAGGCTTATAATTAAACCCAAACTCACTGGAGGCAATATGCTGACCACCGGTCATTGCCAAACAACTATTGTCGACAATAATCGTAGTTGACTGACTGTCATTGAAAATCAAATTCATCAGTCCGTTGATTCCGGTTGCCCAAAAGCCACCATCACCAATCATAGCCACAAAATTTTCTTTGTGATCGGTTGCTACATTATAGCCATGCGCCAACGCAATACTCGATCCCATACATTTTTGCAAAGAATAGGATTCCATATGCGGGAAGCAGCCAATCAGTCCACAAGTAACATCGGCAGCAGCCTTGATTTTATGATTACGTAATATTTGTGAGATGAAAAGGTGAGAACATCCGGCACAACTAACAGGCAGTCTGAATGGAATACCCTCCATAAGCGTTCTTTTTGGTGCATCCGGAACAAGTTTTTCCTCGATTATATCCGGCGTAAAACGCATCATTTCAGGGAATTTAGGAAATAATGATTTCCCAATGACTGAAACACCTAAATCCTTGATATTCTTCTCCATAATATCATGACCATCTTCAATCACATAGAGTTTCTCAACGTGAGCAGCCAATTCCCGAATCAGTTTTTCAGGAAGCGGCATCACCATGCCCAGTTTTAGAATAGAAGCATCGGGTAAAACTTCCTTTGTGTAGAAATAAGGAGTACCTGCAGTAATTACCCCAATCTTTTTGCCATTTAACTCCAGCTTGTTAATATCGAATTCGTTACAGTCTTCTGTAAGTCTTTTCATGTGAGCCGGAAAATCATTAAAACATTTGGTAAGTTTCGGATGTTCGGAACCTTTGGCATTCATCATCATGGTTGTCATGATAACTTTGCTGAAACTCACTGTATACTTATTTATACATTTTACTTTGTAAGTTAATTCTTCGTCGATGTAAACCCCGCTGGAAGTTTTACAAATTACGGATGTAATTTTAAGAATAACCGGAGTAGAATATTCCTCGCTTATCTCGAAAGCTTTTACCATCAAATCTTTAGCCTCCTGACTGTCACCCGGCTCCAAAACAGGGATATTGAACATATTTCCATAATGACGCACATCATTGTAATCATCACCGGCAATACGACCAACATCATCACCAACTACCAATACCAAACCACCGTTGATCTGACTACCTGCTGCGCCACCAAGGGCATCCGCTGCCACATGCAAACCTACAGTTTTCATTACAGCAAAACTTCTGTAACCGGCAAAAGAAGCACCAATGGCCACTTCTAAACCAACTTTCTCATTTGTTGACCACTCGCAATAGATATCAGGATAACTATGTTTTGTGTAATCCATAACTTCGGTGGAAGGCGTACCCGGAAAACCGGAAGCAACTTTCACACCTGCTTCAAATGCCCCTCTGGCAACTGCTTCGTTACCATTCATCATTTTCAGCGTGCTGTTTTTATTTTCTTGCTTCATATAAAAAAAAATGACTTCGCTAATTTGGCGTTTAATCGATTTGATGATAATTAGCTACAAAAATACTGCTTTTTTGTAACACTCCAAAATCAAAGCACAATTTATTTCAATAGATTGTAAGACTGTTGTCGAAAAAGTAACGAAATGAACTATTTTTGTAAAATTAAGTTATATCCTCATGAAACGTCCATGATAAAATAATTAT
>JBILFS010000065.1:0-7954 GCA_044351455.1 Paludibacter sp.
TAAGTGTTTACAAAGGTACAAAAATTTTGATTGTGATTTTGATTGATAAGATGCGATATATATGTTCTGTTAGTGCCTGTAATTTTAGCAATATCCATAATTGTCAGATTTTCATTCAGATAGATCTTATCATTTTCAAATAGATCTGTCATTTTTTTGTTGAGTTTTCTGATTTGAAGGGAATCTGTTTCCTGAATTTCCTTTACAATGTTGTCTGCTTTTTTAATGGTTTCAATATTCTGAACCAATATTTGATTGTAACCCAAATAACCTATAACAAACAACAAGGTACTGAATATTATGGATGCAAATAATATTGCAATGTTGATGTCCTTAAAAAATTCGCGCCCCAGAATTGCCAGAATAATCGAACTTAGTCCGGTGACAATCATAACTGTATTCATTAGTTTTGTATTATCTCTTTTACCTTCAGTTTCATCGCTGTATATCTCCTGAACCAGTTTTCTGTATTTTATTATTTGAGATGAACTTAATAATGTCAGATAGATTAATTGTCCGATAAATGTAAGTTTTATCAATACGCTGATAATATTCAGGTACTGGATCGATGGTAAATCTGATTCAAGGTTTCTGTTAAATAACCATAATTTTAAAATTTCTTCAGGTGTGCAAAAAAGTCCTGTAGTGTAAAACAATATTAATATTATAGGAACTATAAGATATTTTCGGTGTTTCCTGAAAATGAACCTGTTATCAGTGGTTAAAATTTTAAGGTAAATTGTGTAAAGTGGAAAAGCAAGTAATGATGATAACTGATAAATCGGATCTATATACATGTATATGTGTATATATGAATTGTAAAAAATGTAATGTGAGAGATATATAACCAATGCATTAATCATAAATTTTCCAAGAAAATTACGTGGTGCATTATTCTTGTTTGATGCGAAGTTTAAAATGATTGCCCAAAACAATGTCACATACACCGGATTAAGCAGTAAGATAGTTTTTATCATATACATAGAATTTATGCAAACATATTAATAATATTGTTGTAAAACAAGTGAATATTGATGTTTTTTTTACCTTTTTCAATGTTTTTTTTACCTTTTAAACCCTGATTGATATGATATATGTATAATTTTGCAGCAGAATCGAATACAAGTTTGACTGTTCAGAATACATTTAAATATTTTTTTGAATAAGCATATAATAACCGAAATTTTTTTCTGAGCGTTTTACACAAGACCGGGTTTGAAAATTCCCGGTCTTTTCTTTTAGTTATGCCTGTTGATTAGGTAATTTTTTTTAATTTTGTCACTCAGGGAAATGATTATGGATTTTACTAACTTCTCTCAATCTCAATCCGGGGTTAAGGGGCTAATTATAAACAGATGAAGGTCTACGCAAATGCAAAAATCAATATTGGTTTAAACATCGTTGAAAAAAGAGCGGATAATTATCACAATATCGAGTCACTGTTTTATCCTGTTCATTTTCTATATGATGATTTGGAAATTTTGCCTTCTCATGCGCTTGAAAAAGGTCATGCAGTTCTCACTGATGCCGGTATTCAGACTGAAGCAGATCAGAACAATAATCTGGTGATGAAAGCATTTCATAAACTTTCCGGATTGTTTGAAATTCCTGGTTCTGAAATCAGATTAATCAAGAATATTCCTGTTGGAGCAGGACTCGGGGGTGGTTCTTCTGATGCAGCATTTACAATTAAGGTATTAAATGAATTGTATGATTTGCATCTTTCTGATTTTCAAATGGAAGCTATTTTGGCTGAATTAGGCGCCGATTGTCCGTTTTTTGTTAAAAATGCACCTGTATTCGCAACAGGAACCGGCAATGTGTTTACTCAGTTTGATGCTGTACTGAAATCAAAATGGCTTTTGTTGGTAAAGCCCGACATCCATGTCTCAACTAAAATGGCTTATGCTGGTGTTGTTCCTGCAAAGCCGGTCAGAAATCTGATGCAGGATCTGACTTTAGCGCTCAATCAATGGAAAGATTTAGTTAAAAATGATTTTGAAGTATCTGTTTTTCAGCAATTTCCGTTAATCGGTCAGTTAAAGGATTCTATGTATGAAAACGGAGCAATTTATGCTTCAATGTCGGGTTCAGGCTCATCGGTTTATGGTATTTTTGAGCAGGATCCTGTAGAATTGTTGAAAACTTTTGAAAACTATCAGGCTTTTTCGGGTCAGTTGCAATAATTTGAATACAATTTTCACATATAAAAAGACTATTTTTGTAGTCTAGAATATTTAATCAATGGCTGAAAAAAAATCATATACCAGGAAACCTCAGAATCAACCGATTGTTGGAGCAAATGAATTTGGAAAATTACCACCTCAGGTGCTTGAACTCGAAGAGGCTGTTTTAGGTGCATTAATGCTTGAAACTGATGCTTATTCATTGGTGTCAGAAATTCTGAAACCTGAATGCTTCTATAAAATTGTTCATCAGAAAATATATGAGTCCATTCAATCATTGGCATTGCATCAGGAACCGATCGACATGCATACGGTTACTGAACAACTCAGAAAAAATGGTACAATTGATGAAATTGGCGGACCCTATTATATAACATTACTCACTGCAAAGGTCAATTCAGCTGCCCATCTTGAATACCATGCCAGAATTATTGTTCAGAAATTCCTCGCCAGGGAGCTAATTCGTGTTTCTTCAGATATTCAAACAAAAGCATTTGATGAAAAAACGGACGTTGATGATTTAATGCAGGAAGCTGAGGGTATGTTGTTTGAAATTTCTCAGAGAAATCTGAAAAAAGATGTTACTCAAATTAATCCTGTAATTGAATTAGCCCGTCAGAGAATGGTTTCAGCGGCTTCAAAACAGGGTGCATCCGGTGTTCCCAGTGGTTTTCATTCTTTAGATAAAATTACTTCCGGATGGCAAAAATCGGATTTGATTATTATTGCTGCACGTCCTGCTATGGGTAAAACTGCATTTGTATTATCTATGGCCAAAAACATGGCTGTTGATTATAATTCTCCCGTTGCCTTGTTTTCTCTTGAAATGTCCAATGTTCAGCTTGTTAATCGTTTGATTATGAATGTTTGTCAACTCGAAGGTGAAAAAATTAAAAATGGCCAGCTGGATCAATATGAATGGGAAAAATTCGATCGCGACATAACACAGTTGATGGATGCCCCGATTTTTATTGATGATACGCCGAGTTTGTCCATCTTCGAATTAAGAAGTAAAGCAAGAAGGTTGGTCAGGGAACATAAGGTGCAATGCCTTATCATCGACTACCTTCAGTTGATGAATGCTTCAGGGATGAGTTTTGGTAGTCGTGAACAGGAAGTAAGTATTATCTCCCGATCGCTCAAAGGATTGGCTAAAGAGCTTGATATTCCGATTATTGCATTATCACAGTTGAACCGTGGTGTTGAAGGAAGAACTGGTCCGGAGGGTAAACGTCCGCAATTATCCGACCTTCGTGAATCGGGTGCAATTGAACAGGATGCCGACATGGTTTGCTTTATTCACCGACCTGAATATTATAAAATTACGGAGGATTCTCAGGGTAATTCACTCAAAGGTATTGCTGAAATTATCGTTGCAAAACACAGGAATGGTGCCACTGACGATGTGCAATTGAAGTTTAAAAATGTTTATGCAAAATTCCTCAACAAGGATGATTCTGATGCAGGTGAAAATCCATTTGGAAACGGTTATCAGACCATCTCATCAAAAATGAATCAACCAAATGAATTTGGAGATACCGGATTTCAGACTAATACAACGTTTGCGGGTACTCCGGCCGACTCAACTCCTTTTTAAAATGAAATACCCCCGATCTGTAAACCGGAGGTATTTTCAAAATAAAATTCAAAATTCAGGAGATTTTCCGGGTTGATTAATGTTTTACAACATTATCTTCAAAATCTTCCTTTTGATGCTTGTGCTTAAATAGAAATGCAAAAAATACGGTGATGATGGCTGCATAAATTGCAAATGCCATCCAGATACCTTCCCAGTTTTTAATTCCGGTTGTTGTAGTAAAATAGTTATCAATGATTATTCCTGAACTGAAACTGCCAAGTATTGCACCTACACCATTAGTCATCATCATAAATAAACCCTGAGCACTTGATCTTATTGAAGAATCTGTTGTGGTTTCTACAAACAGGGATCCGGAAATATTGAAAAAATCGAATGCCATTCCATATACTATCATTGATAAGAGTAACATCCAGAGTCTTTCATCAGGATTTCCAAAACTAAACAATCCAAACCTCAATACCCAGGCAATCATACTGAATAACATCACATTTTTAATTCCGAATTTTTTCAGGAAAAAAGGGATTGCCAAAATGAACAGCGTTTCTGAAATCTGAGAGATTGACATTACAATGGTTGAATATTTAACTACGAATGAATCTGCATATTCAGGAATGTTTTTGAAGTCATCGAGGAATGTATCACCATACATATTGGTTAATTGTAAAGCAGCACCTAAAAACATAGAAAAAATAAAGAAAAGTGCCATCTTATAATTGCCAAACAACTTAAAAGCTTTTAAACCAAGAGAATCGACAAGATTTACTGATTCAGACTTTTTTAATTGAGGCGGACAGGATGGTAAAGTGAATGCATATATTCCTAAAATTAATGAATAAGCAGCTGAAAAGTAAAACTGAAACTCACTGGCTTTGTTACCGGTTAAATTGGTTATCCACATGGCTGCAATAAAACCTATTGTTCCCCAAACCCTGATAGGAGGGTAGTCTTTAACAACATCCAGTCCATTGTTTTTAAGTGCAGTATAAGCAACTGAATTTGATAACGCAATTGTGGGCATATAAAAGGTCATCGCCAAAAGCATTATCCAGAAAAAACCGGTTGGATTGTCGGTAGTGGTAAGCAGAAAAATAAAAATGCCACTTAGTATATGTAGAATTCCATATAATTTTTCAGCATTCATCCATTTATCAGCAATAATTCCAAAAATTGCCGGCATAAAAACCGAAGCCAATCCCAGCGTGGTAAAAACAGCTCCGAATTCAGCTCCTCCCCATTTTTTTGTTTGAAACCAATATACTCCAATGGTTATTAACCAGGCGCCCCAAATCATAAATTGAAGAAAACTCATGATTGTCAATCGAAACTTTAATCCCATAATTTTTAATTTTAATAGAATACAAATTTATGCAATTCTTTGGTATTTCAAAATATTAGTTTACCTTTGTCCCATAATTCTATCTAACGAAGCAATTCTGCTTTCTATCAACCGATATTTATTAACAATACTTTTTTACAAAAAATACATTAGGTATCCACCCGGATTAACTTATTAACGAATTTATGAGTAATTATAATCTCAATCAACTTGAGTCTAAAGAACTGACCGAGCTAAAATCAATTGCAGAAGAATTGGAAATTAAGTTTTCAAAAAACATTCAAAAACAACAACTTGTATATGATATCCTTGATAAACAAGCAGTTGTAAACGCACAATTTAAAGCTGCAAAAGAAAAAGAAAAACCTGAAATCAGAAAAAAAGGAGACAGACAAAGAATTTCTGTGAAACCAGGTACTGAACAAAAAGTTATTACTGCAAAAGGTAAAGAAACTTCACAAACGGAAGAACCTCCGAAAAAAATTGTTATCGACAGGAAAAAATCAAAAAATGTAAATAAAAAACCTGTTGAAAATGCTTCATTAGAAGTAAAAATTAATCCTGAGGTAAAAGCAAATCAGGAATTGTCAAATTCTCCTGCAGAAATAGTTGTTGTTCAAAAAGAAACACAAAAACCTGTTTCAAACGAGCCACCAAAAAAGAATAACAACAAAAACAAAAGAAATAATCCAAAATTAGTAAAGAAGGTTCAGAGTGATATTGTTCCATCAGAATCTCAGGTAAAAGATAAAAATGTATTACCTGAAATAAGTGATTCTGAAAATGAAAATATAAGTCTTGAAACTTCACAAAGTAATACGGATATAAATCAATCCGGAGAATTTGTTGAAAATCAGAATGTTAACACTACGCAACAAGAAGCGACAGAGCAGTCAGAAGCTACTGTGGAAACAGCTGAAACAGCAGATCAATCCGTTCAGGGTCAAAATCAGAATCATCAGAACAATCATAACAGACCCAATTTTCAAAATAATAACAATCGTCCGAGTTTTAAACCACAGAAACCTGAAAAACAATTTGATTTTGATGGTATTCTTGAAGGTACAGGTACTTTGGATATGGTTGCAGATGGTTATGGATTCTTACGTTCATCAGACTACAATTATTTAAGTTCACCCGACGATATATATGTTTCTCAGTCGCAGATCAAACTTTTTGGTCTTAAACCGGGTGATACTGTTTCAGGAACAATTCGTCCACCTAAAGAAGGTGAAAAATATTTCCCGCTAATCAGAGTCACTAAAATTAATGGAAGAAGTCCTGAATATGTGCGCGACAGGGTTCCATTTGAACATTTAACGCCACTTTTCCCGGAAGAAAAGTTTACTTTATGTACCGGAAGAAGGGATCCTTTGTCGGTAAGAATGGTTGACTTGTTTTCGCCAATTGGTAAAGGACAGCGTGGTTTAATTGTAGCTCAACCTAAAACGGGTAAAACTGTATTACTGAAGGATATAGCCAATGCTATTGCAACCAATCATCCTGAAGTTTATATGATTGTGCTTTTGATTGATGAAAGACCTGAAGAGGTAACAGACATGGCAAGGAGTGTGAAAGCTGAAGTAATCTCTTCAACTTTTGATGAACCTGCTGAAAGACATGTGAGGGTTGCTGCCATGGTACACGAAAAAGCCAAAAGATTGGTTGAATGTGGTCATGATGTGGTTATTCTTTTGGATTCCATAACCAGACTTGCCCGTGCTTATAACACTGCAATGCCGGCTTCAGGAAAAATTCTTTCCGGTGGTGTTGATGCCAATGCACTTCATAAACCTAAAAGATTCTTTGGCGCTGCCCGTAATATTGAAAATGGTGGAAGTTTAACTATCATTGCAACTGCTCTGACTGAAACCGGTTCGAAAATGGATGATGTAATTTTTGAAGAGTTTAAGGGTACTGGTAATATGGAACTTCAACTCGACCGTCGTTTGTCGAATAAAAGGGTTTTCCCTGCAGTGGATATCATGGCTTCAAGTACTCGTAGAGATGATTTATTGCTGGATAGCGACACCTTAAACAGAATGTGGATTTTGCGCAGATACCTTGCAGATATGAATTCTATTGAAGCTATGGAATTTATGAAAGAACGCATTGAAAGGACTGCAAATAACGAAGAGTTTCTTTTATCCATGATGAGTGAAAGATAATTTTTAACAACTTCATATATTAATTAAAAAACTGTTTTATGAAATTATTAGAAGGTAAGGTAGCAATTGTAACAGGAGCTGCCCGTGGTATCGGTAAAGCGATTGCTTTGAAACTTGCATCTGAAGGTGCTGCAATTGCTTTTACAGATTTGAATATCGATGAAAATGCGCTCAACACCGAGAAGGAAATTGAAGCATTGGGAGTTAAAGCCAAAGGTTATGCTTCAAACGCAGCCAGTTTTGATGATACGCATCGTGTCGTTGAAGAAATTCAAAAAGAATTTGGACGAATTGATATTCTGGTAAATAATGCCGGTATTACCAAAGATGGTTTGATGATGCGCATGAGCGAAGCTCAATGGGATGCAGTTATCAATGTAAACCTGAAATCTGCATTTAACTTTATCCATGCATGTACTCCAATCATGATGAAACAACGCAATGGCTCTATCATCAATATGAGTTCTGTTGTTGGTGTGTCGGGAAATGCGGGACAGTCTAATTACTCCGCTTCAAAAGCTGGTATGATTGGTTTGGCAAAATCAGTTGCTAAAGAATTGGGTTCCAGAGGTGTTCGTGCAAATGCAATTGCTCCGGGCTTCATCGAAACTGAAATGACGCATGCACTTACTGACGAACAACGTGCTAAGTGGGCAGAACTTAT
>JBILFS010000057.1:0-8228 GCA_044351455.1 Paludibacter sp.
AAGTAAAGGAGGAATGTGGATGAGAATCCGTAACACGTTCATCATATTTATTGTCAGTGGTTTCTGGCATGGGGCTAACTGGACATTTGTTTTTTGGGGACTGCTGAATGCCTTGTATATTATGCCTTCCATCATTTTTAACACAAACAGAAACAATCTTGATATTGTTGCAAAAGGCAGATTTTTGCCAACATTCAAAGAATTTTCTGCAATTTTGCTGACTTTTTCCCTGACAGTTTTTGCCTGGATATTTTTCAGGGCAGAAAATCTGACACATGCATTTAGTTTTATCTCTGAAATATTTTCGGGTTCTTTGCTTTCAATGCCTGATTTTGAGGGAATTGATAAAGCCTTACCAATTATTTTGTTGACTGGTTTATTTTTAATTATTGAATGGTTGGGTAGAGAACAGCAATATGCCATCGCGCAAATCGGTCTGAAATGGAATAAACCTGTCAGATGGACTATGTATTATGCACTGATTTTTTTAATTTTTTATTTTACAGGAAATGAACAGGAATTCATTTATTTCCAGTTTTAATACGTAATGATGAAGTATTTTTTAAATAAATTGATGTTGTTTTCTTTAATTCCTTTATTCGGATTGATAATCGGATTACTGGTAATTTTTTACACATCGGAAAACATTGATTATAAGATAAATAGTAATGTTAAAGAGGTTTTTGCCGGAGATTCTCATGTGCAATGTGCCATCAATGATAATTTATTAAAGAACAGTAAAAATATTTCCACAAACTCTGAATCATTTTATTTTACATATTTTAAGCTAAAAAAACTACTTGAAGCGAATAAGCAAATTCAAAAGGTCTATTTAGGTGCAAGCTATCATAGTTTGTCAAATTATTATGATGATTATATCAGTGGAAATTTCTCTGCCTCAGTATCACCAAAATATTTCTTTCTTATGCCTTTTGAAGAACAACTTAAACTTATAAAATGGAATATCAGCAGTTTGTCCGAATTTCTAAAAAGAATTTTTTCTATTTGTTACCGGTATTTATTTCAGGATGTCAGATTTGATTATGGTGGTTATGTGAATAATTTCAAAAACACAAAAGCAATTTATTCTTCAATGGATAAAAGGCTGAATTTTCAATACTTTTCTGATAATAAACTGAGGGGTTTTTCAGAAGTTAATCTGTTATATCTGAATAAGATTATAGCTTTATGTGATGAAATGGATATTGAATTAGTATTGATTAATACTCCGGTTCATCCCCATTTGAAAAACAGAATTCCAACTGCTTTTTTAAGGAAGTACAATGAAATCATTAAGTCAGAAAATCTTCGTGTGCTTGAAATTAATAATCTGACTTTCAATGAAAGCAGTTTTATACCTGATGGAGACCATCTTTCAATGGAAGGAGCAGTAATTTTTACAAATGCTATTTCAGCGCTAAAGAACTGATTAAATATCAAATTTTCAAATAAAATTCTGATGTTTTTTTATTCTAATTTGAAATAATTCTTTTTGCTTAGAGTTTTTTTTGTATTTTTGAAAAATATATCGTCTTTGTTTTTAAATCTTGTCTAATAAAACAGCATCCATAGAAAGCCTATGACACCTACTTTATCATTCTTTTTTGAAAAATCGCCTTTAGGCTTTGCGCATCTGGAAATTGTTACCAATAATAATATTCAAACAACTGATTATGTTTTTTTAGAAGTCAATCCGGCTTTTGAAACTATCACGGGATTACAAAAGACTAAAATCACCGGAAAATCTGTTTATAAGGTTATTAATGGTTCTGAGACCTTTAATATGGTGTTTCAAAGCATTCTCGACAAAATTTCCAAAACACAGGGCTCTACAAAATTCGAACATCATATGCCTCATTCCGGCAGATGGTACCGTATAAATCTCAATCCTATCGACGAAGCTCATATCATTCTCATCATGTCGGATATTACCGAACAGAAATTAAAGGAGGATGAGTTGTTGAAGACAAAAGCAAAGTTAACATCCATCATTGAAAATTCTCTGGTAAGCATTTATGCTTTAGATAGAAATTATAACCTGTTATATCTGAATGATACTTTTAAGAATGCTTTTTATGAAGCATTCAGAGTTTGGCTGTTTCCGGGAAGCAATAAAATTGATTCATTGCCCGATTATCTTGTTCCGGTTTGGAAAGAACGCTACGACAAGGTATTAAGGGGTGAAAGTATAGAAGTAATTGATAAGGTCGAAGCACTTGATTCTATCCTGTATATTGAAGTTGTGGGAAATCCTATCATTCAAAACAGAGAAGTAATTGGGGCGACATTTTTCGGAAAAGATATTACTGCCCGTAAAATGATGTCGAAAGAGTTGTCTGCTCATGTCGATTTCAATGAAAAATTGATTGCAAGTATGCCTGATGCAGTGATTCAAACGGATGTTAACGGGACAATTACGTATATAAATCAGCAAGTATTGATAAATTATCCCTTATTAACCAGGGAGGATTTGATTGGCTGGAATTTTATTTCTTTTGTTAATCCAAATGACCATGACAAAATACAGAAAAATTTCAGACTGATGTTTGATAAACCTTTAGGTGTTCAGGAATATAATCTGCAGTTTGGTAAAGAGTATGATATTATTTGTGAAGTAAATGGCGATGTAATAAGAGATGATAAAGGCAATCCTGTTAGTCTGATTTTTGTGGTCAGGGATATTACTAACCGGCGACAAACAGAACTAAAACTTGAAAAAGAAAAGAATCGTTTTCAAAATCTTTTTGAACATTCGCCTATCGCAACATGGCTTGAAGATTTTTCATATTTAGTTCAATGGTTTGATGAATTGCGCACTCAGGGTATTAGCGATTTACGGGAATATTTGCTCGAAAATCCGGAATTCTTAAGATATGCAGTAAATCTGATTCAAATCAAAGATGTCAATCAGGCGGCTGTTTTTCAAACAGGAGCATTTTCCAAGCAGGAATTAATTGAAGGATTAACAAAATTGTTTGAAAATGATACATATTTATCATTTCTTGATGAATTGGAAGTTATCTGGAATGGAGAAAATGAGTATTTGTATGAATCAAAAAGTAAGAAAGTTGATGGATCCGAATTATATGTAAAAATTAGAATGATGGTGCCGGAAATTGATGGAAAACCTGATTACTCTCAGGTCATTATTACCGGAACCGACATGACTGAAAGAAAACTGGTTCAGAAAGCATTAGATGAACAGTCACTACTTCAAAAAATATTGATGGAAATTTCCAATACATTCATTAATATTCCTCTTGAAGAAGCTGATGACATAATCGACAAATCTCTGGAAAGAATTGGGCGGTTTACCGGTAGCGATCGTTCCTATATTTTTAAATATGATCATGAAAACAGATTGCTAAACAATACTTACGAATGGTGCGAAAATGGTATCGAACCACAAATTGATGTCTTACAACAAATTCCGATGGATACATTGCCGGAATTGGTTCAAAAACATATAAACGGAGAATCCTTACATATTCCTGATGTGTTTAAACTTAATCCGGATGATAATATGCGGAATCTTCTGGAATCATTGGAAATTAAAAGTCTGCTTACAATTCCGATGATGAACAGAACTGAATGCATGGGTTTTGTAGGTTTTGATGCTGTCAGCAAAAAACATTATTTTTCAGCGAATGAAAATGAATTGCTTGATCTTTTTGCAAAGATGATTGTTAATTTGTTTAATAGAATTGAGAATCAAAAAGCACTAAACAAAGCTGTTGATCAAGCCAATGCGGCCAGCAAAGCAAAATCTGAATTTCTGGCCAATTTAAGTCACGAGATTCGTACCCCTCTCAATGCTGTTATTGGTTTTACAGATTTATTGAAAACCACTAATCTCTCTATGGTTCAGAAGCAATATGTTGATAATGCCAATGTTTCGGGTCATGCACTTTTAGGTATCATTAATGATATTCTTGATTTTTCAAAAATTGAAGCAGGAAAACTCAGACTCGAGAAAATTGAGACTGACATGCTGGAATTGCTGGAAAATGCTATTGATATTGTGAAATTTAATGCAGGTAGAAAAAAACTTGAATTATTGCTTGATGTCGATTCCAATTTGCCCGACTTTGCATTGGTTGACCCAATCAGATTAAAACAGATTCTCTTTAACCTGCTTGGAAATGCTATAAAATTCACTGACGAAGGGGAGGTGGAGCTAAAAGTTGCATATGAAAAAATCGCAGAAGGACTTGGAAATTTTAAATTTTCTATTCGTGATACAGGTATTGGTATTTCAGATGAACAAAAGGAAAAATTATTCCGGGCATTTTCTCAGGCAGATAGTTCTACTACCCGAAAATTCGGAGGTACAGGCCTGGGACTTATCATTTCAGACATGATTGCTCAGGAAATGGATAGTAAAATATTTGTTGAGAGTACTCAGGGTCAGGGGTCTGTGTTTTGGTTTGAAATCATGACAACTACTTCTGAAGGAAAAAATCAGAAAAAAAATTCTTTGGAAGATATTAGAAAATGTCTGATTGTGGATGATAATGAACATAACCGGATAATCCTGCAACATATGTTGGCTTCCTGGAATGTAAATTGTACTTCTACGGATAATGGTAATGATGCTATTCAGTTACTTGAAAATTCAGATGAGAAGTTTGATGTCATTATTTGTGATTTTAATATGCCTGGAATTGATGGTCTTGAAACTATCCTGAGAATTAGAAAAATATCAGGAAAGAGTATGCAGGAATTACCAATAATTCTGCTTCATTCTTCATCTGATGATGCTGAAATGCATAAAAGATGTAATGATGCAGGGGTAAGATATATGCTGACAAAACCTGTGAAGAGCACTGATTTATATGCATATCTAAGTCAGGCGCACAAAAAAAATGATTTTTCTGATGCAGTTATTGAAATTCCTGAAAAGAATTTGATACATGTAAGTAAAAGTATCAGCGATGCGGTTGTAAGCATTCTGATAGCTGAAGATGTTGGCATGAACATGCTGATGATAAAGGCATTACTATCGAAATTCTTGCCAAATGCTAAGTTTTTTGAGGCAGAGAACGGACTTCATGTCATTCGTCATATAGAACATAATAAGGTTGATTTAATTTTTATGGATGTTCAAATGCCTGTTATGGATGGTTTGGAAGCAACGCGTAAATTACGAAAGATGGAAATTAATGAAGGACGTTATACGCCAGTGATTGCACTTACTGCCGGGGCTTTCAGAGATGAAAAGTTACGTTGTACTTCTGCAGGCATGGATGATTTTCTTACAAAACCAATCGAACCGGAAAAGATTAAAAATGTTTTGATGAAATATTTAAAACTATAATTTTGTATCTTTGTAATTCAAATTTAAAAATATCTATATGAAAAGAAAAGCTATCATTACCACCGCAAAAGGAGTGATGAAAATCGAATTTTATGAGCAGGATGCTCCGAATACAGTACAGAATTTTTGCGACTTAGCCCAAAAGGGTTTTTATAACGGACTCACTTTCCACAGGGTAATTCCGGATTTTGTAATTCAGGGTGGGTGTCCAAATGGAACAGGAGCAGGTGGACCGGGCTATAAAATCAATTGTGAATTAACAGGTGATAATCAATTTCACGACAGAGGTGTCTTATCAATGGCGCATGCTGGTCGTAATACCGGTGGCTCTCAATTCTTTATTTGTCATAGTCGCAGAAATACTGCCCACCTCGACCGGAATCATACCTGTTTTGGAAAAGTGGTGGAAGGACTTGAAGTGATTGACCTGATTCGTCAGGGCGACCGCATGGAGAAAGTGGAAATTATCGAGGAAAATTAATCATAAAAACACCGACTCTGAATCTATATGCCGCATCCCCGTTTTTTTAAGGAATATTCTGATAATCTCACCCGGGTATTGCTACAACATGCTACTCAGGAAGGTTTTTTAAGCGGACAATTGCTTGTAACCGATGATTTTGATGAAAAGTGGACGCAAATTGCACCGGAATATATGGCGGATGCAGTAACTGAAGTAATAAAATATCCCAATGTGGCTATTGCCTGGGCAGGTTTTGTAGGTGTTGGCGTTGCAGTTCTCTGGGATTTACAGTGGGATAAACATGCATATGCAACGGATACCTATGAATTGCTGAAAAATCCTTATGGTTTTGATGCCATGGATGAATATATTATGGGGGATTTATTGGGTCAGGATAGCGAATCAGATTATTTCAAACATATTTCTGCATTTTTCTATAGTGCATCCAATATTGCACTTACTTTTATCCGAAAGGAAGATTTTGAGCCGCAAAGTAAAGAGGCTTATCAATTGTTTTCCGATACTGTTACGGTTTTTTATAGGTTAGGTGCATCCATTTGTTTGCATGCCCGGGGATATAAATATCACCCTGTAGGAAATTAATTAAATCCCAAACAAAGAGACTGATTGCAGGAAATCGTATCTTCTCAATCGAAAAGAAAGAAGACTTGAATCAACCAACGGATTCCGGGGAATTACTCTCCGGAATTTTCGGTTTCCTGCAAAATTGGTTTGATGATTCTGATTTTGTCAGCATGCAAACCTCAGGTTCTACCGGTGAACCTAAAACAATCCATCTTCCAAAGAAAACGATGCTGGAATCTGCCTGTATGACCAATGCATTTTTTTTATTGGATGAGAAAAGTGTTTCATTACTATGCCTTCCTGCTTCTTATATTGCTGGTAAGATGATGATAGTAAGGGCTTTGGCTGGAAATTATTCTTTGATTGCTGTTAACCCTGCTTCTAATCCATTTGCCGGAATGAAAGGAGAGGAGTGGTTTAACGATTATCCAATGATAGATTTTTCTGCCATCACCCCTCATCAGCTTTTGAATTCGACTAACGATTTGCGGCTATTGAACATCCGGAATATCATTGTAGGTGGTAGTCAGGTTACTCCCGAAATAGAAAGAATCACAGTCAATTGGCCGGCAGCCATGTATGAAACTTTTGGCATGACTGAAACGGCATCACATATCGCACTCAGAAGATTTAATGGTAAGGATAAGGTCCGGCATTTCGAAGTACTGAATGGCGTAACAATCATGCAAGACGAACATGATTGTCTGCAAATTGAAGCCCCCCGTTTGTTTGAAGGCAGACTCACAACCCGGGATATTGTTTCAATTGAAGGCCCTGATAAGTTTGTGTGGCTGGGCAGATTCGATCATGTAATTAATTCAGGTGGCATTAAACTCTTTCCTGAACAAATTGAAAAGAAGATTCAGGGTTTAATCGACCGACCATTTTATATCAGTTCAGAACCCGATTCTACACTTGGTATGAAAGTGATACTGCTAATCGAAGAACCGGGATTTTTCAAAACTGTGTTACATCCCCTAAAAACTACCATCCTTGAAACACTGAAAACAGTGTTGACAAAATACGAACTCCCCAAAGAAGTATACGCAGTTCCTGTATTCAACAGATCAACTACAGGTAAAATAATCCGGGTAAAATAATTCGGGAAATTTGCCATCAAAATGCCTGATAAAAATATTTATCATCTTTTCTAAATATTTATGTAAAAAATACATATATTTGTGGTGCTATACAAACGCAACCCGAAATTTATTAAATGTCATACCTTAAAAAACAATTCTTATGAGAAAAATTACGTTTTTAATGCTGATGCTCACTATTTCTGTAGCATCCTTTGCCCAAATGAGTGGAACATACAAAGTAGGAACAGGTGAAACAACACCGAATTTTACGTCTTTAAAAGCTGCCATTGATGCGATTAATACAAATGGTATTTCCGGTGATGTGTTGCTTGAGATTACAACTAGTTTAACTGAAACTGCAGATGTAAGCCTTGGAGTCAATACCGGGTCAAGCAAAATTACAATTAAACCTGCCGCTTCAACAACTCCGACAATTACTTTTACAAATACAGGTCCCACTGTAAATATTGATGGTCACTTTGTTATTGGCTCAACAGCTTCCAGTACAGCCACTCTAGTGGCTACTAAAAATGTGGTCATTGATGGATCTAATACTACTGATGGTACAACCAAAGATTTAACCTTTGTAGGGTCCGTTTCAAGTGTTGCAAGGGGAGTAATCAGGGTTTTTGGAAATTGTGATGATATTACGATAAAAAACTGTATAATTACGGGCAAGAACACCAGTGGTACCAATAATGGTGCTGTTCATGTAACTAATTATAATACAGCATCTGTTAATTACAACCCGGACAGACTAACTGTCGAAAATTGCACATTA
>JBILFS010000058.1:0-8210 GCA_044351455.1 Paludibacter sp.
AGTATTGGCAGTGCCATTGCTCGAAACATAGGTATTCAAAAGACCGTTGTAAGTCACAAATGTAAATGTACTAGTCTGATTGTTGTTTTTGGTACGGAAATAGAAAGTCTTACTCAGATTTGGATTGACATTGGCTACAGCAGTCCAGTCGATATACGAAGGATAGGGATTGCCCACGAGATTAAAACCTTTGCCTTTGGCATCGTCACGGGTTAAATCAAAAGAGGTAGTGATATTGCCATTGTTGGGTGTACCGGTAAACTGAATGGTAGTGCCGGCACTTGCTTTCGCGATATAACCTTTACCCACTTCCATGGAAGTTCCTGTATTTAAGCCTTTCCAGTAAGCGGTAGCACTACCCGGTTGTTCGGTCGGATTATTATTCCCTGCTTCCACATATTCGTAATAATAATCAATATTGGTAGCAGGAGCATTTGAGCTGCTTACCGGACTCGATACATACCAGTTGCGGGCAGTGCCCAGGTATTGTTGGACAGTAACTGTTCCGCTGTAAGTGCCACTGTTTAGAAGTGTTGCAGTGCCGTTGGAATTACTTTCAAGCGTGATACCGTTGGTGGCGGTGAGGGTGCTTCCGCTGTTAATGTTGAGTTTTGCTCCCGGCGCAAGGGTGATGGATTTAACCGAAGTGGTCAGACCAATCGCCTGAGTTGCATTGGCCTGAATAGAAACATCTCCTCCCTCATAAGCACCCACTGATGGAGTGGATGCAAAGGGGATATTGGCTTTATCGTATTTGTTGCTGACTGTTGTTCCTTTAGAAATCAAATAAGAAGAAGATGAACTTATATTCCAACGGGAAGTTTCAACGGTTCCATCAGTTGTATAACCAACCACGGTTGTAGGATTAGAGAAATATGGAGCTTTTGTACCAGTATTCGTATTGGCAAGATCAGTTAAATTATTAACTGTAACTCCTGAAGCTGCACTTAATCCCATACCTCCGTTCGTTATATTGCTTGCTATCAGATTGGCGGCATTGGTACCGGTATTCCAGCAAACAAAATTCTGAATAACATATGAACCATCATCTTTGTAATTGTAATTATTGAAACCTATATTATTAGCAACAATATGTGCATTTCCACTTGTGTTGGCATAACCAACTCTGATTCCATAACCTATCCTTGTCATTTTATTGTTAGCCACTGTACAGTGTAGTATTGAATCAGAATTTCCTACTGTACCTGCATTATCAACAAACAATAATCCTCCATTTCCTAAATTTGTATTTGCAGCTGATCCTGTTTTTGGAGTAAATAAAACAGTATTGTTATGAATAATTACATTTTTAACAGCATTTGCTAATGAACTTGCTGTATTAGTTGTATACATGGAAAGGATCATCCCCCTTTGATTTGCTGTATTCAACGCTGATGCATTTGTAAAATCTAAAGCCACATTATTGTTTCTAAAAATAGAATTAGAGCAAACATTTCTTCCTGTAGTAGTACCAGCGGCAAGATAAGCAATTGGAGACATTTGATTATCAGTTTGAGTTCCTGAGCAAGTAATATTCGCTGTATTTTTTTCAATCAAACAGTTCATAATTGCATTTTGTGCAACAAATGCGCCAATTATCCCTCCTTGAACTGTTCCACCCCAAGTTGTAGTTGTAGTAATTGTTTCTGTAAATGTTACACCAGTAATGATGTTATTTTGAAAACTTACAAACCCGTTTAACTTTATAAAACTATTTGCATAGGTAGATGAAGTACCTGTAATTGAAAAATTTGTTGATCCATTAAATTTAAACCCATCAAAAACTCTTATTGCCGTGTTTGCTGTTAAGAAGAGTCCATACGCATTATTAGTAGCGGTTAAATTTAGAGTAGTTGCATTTGTAAATTCCCAGGGTTCAATAATACCATTGCTATCTAAATCAGACTTAGCACGTTGTGCAGAGTTACTTTCAGAACCGGCAAAACTACCAAGATAATTTACATCAGCCTTGGTGGCGAGACATGCCCAGCCTGAAGTCGATTGCGATAAAGAGTAAGTACCTGTTTTTACAAAAACAGAATCTCCTGAAGCAACAGCAGAACTGGACGAATTAGGAATACTGGTTAGTGCATTAGTCCAGGAATCTCCGGTTGTGTTATTTCCTGAAGCAGCGACATAGACTGTTTTTGCATCTATGGTGATTACCACGAAAAGCAAGATTAAAGTAAAAAGTTTATTCATAATATATTACTTTTAAATATGGTTTACAATTGAAAGAAATCGAGGCAAAAATAACTGGTTAAATTGCATGGGATGTCAGTATTTTTGTCTTTATTGGTACCACAATTTGTCATAAAAAAAGATAGTTGGAGTCCGTGATGCGAACAACCAACTATCCATGATATAACCTGAAAACTAAACACCCAATATTTTTCTACAAAACAATTTTCTGAACTGCAGTGCCCTGACCGGTAAGGATTCGGATAATATATACCCCGGATCTTAGTGAAAGATTCTGACCTGTCTGAATTTGTTTCGAGGCAATCATTTGTCCGTTGAAAGTAAAAATCTGCATTTGACCATCGACATTGCTGATAATGCCATTGTCAACTACAGAAACCATACTCATCTCACCTGGCAAAACAATACCTGTTCCCGGATTAAAGAAGTACTCATAAGCTCCTACAGCAGGAGTTGTAAGTGAGAATGCTACGCCGGCTTTATCTGATTTGTTGCTTGTTACAATTCCCTTACCTTTCAGGTATGAAGAGGTTTGAATCGTCCAGTTGGATGTAGCGACAGAAGCATCAGTGGTATATCCGATAATTGATGTCGGTGAATTGAAATATGCCCCTTTTACATTGTCATTTACTGCCGAAAGGTCGGTAATATTGCCAAAAACATTATTCACATTGGCTGTAGCACTGATACCTCCATTACCGATATTATTGGCTATGGTTATTGTTCCGGCAGCACCGGCCGGGGCCTGATTGATGGCCAGATTTTGTACAGAAATTGTACCTGTTCCATTATTATTTTTATTTTCCAGCAAAACATTATTCGCAATGACATGATAAGGTTGAGTTGTATTTGAGAAACCTCCTCTGATGGCATATCCGATTCTTGTCATTGAATTATTTGCAACCGTACAATTTAAAATTGAATCATAGGTTGCCTGAGCTGCATTATAGGTGAAAATCAGCCCACCATTGCTCAGACTACTTGTTCCGGTTCCACCTTTTGGAATAAATGTAGCAGAATTATTGTGCACCAGCAGATTTCTTATACAGTTATATTGTCCGATTAGTGCAGATGATCCGAAAATTGACATAGAAATAAGCATTCCACGTGGGTTGTTGTATGAAGGTGTTCCCATTCCAAAATTAGTATAATCCAGAGTGACCTGATTATTTCTGAAAACACAGTTTGACAACACATTACGACCTGTAGAGTTTGATGCGTCAATATGCACAAACGGTGATTGCTGAACATCTACGGTATGGCTGCTTGTAGGTGTTATTGTAGATGTATTATTTTCAATCAAACAATTATCAACTACATTATTTACTGTTGTAGTGGACCCTTGCCCGATATAAATCAATGCCCCTTTGGTATAACCCATGTTGGATGTTGCTGTATTGGGTGCAGCGCTTAACGTACAAGCACTTAATGTGTTATTTTTAAAAACAGTATAACCTACTATTCTTACCATATTATTACCACCTGTTGATCCTGACAACTGACCCATATCCATGGTTCCGGTAATCTTAAATCCTTCAAATACTCTTTGTGATGTTGTATTAACTGTAATATACAGACCAAAGGCATTATTAGTCGCACTGATACTCAAAACAGTTGCATTGCTGAACTCCCAGGGCTCAACAATTCCATTGTTATCTAAATCAGACTTTACACGTTGAGCCGAATTGCTTTCTGTACCTGCAAAACCTCCAATATAGTTTACATTTGCCTTGGTTGCAAAAGCTGAGCTGGCTGCAACTGTTTGACTAAAAGAATAAGTGCCTGCTTTTACAAACACAGAATCACCTGCCGAAATAGCAGAACTGCTATTATTAGGGATACTTGTGAGCGCTTTAGCCCAGGAACTTCCGTCCGAATTATCGCCTGAAGTGGCAACAAATACATTTTTTGCATTAACACTGATGGTTAAAAACAAAACTAAAAAAATAGTAAAAAATTTTTTCATGATTATTTTTTTTGATATATATGATTTTGATACAAAAATAGAAGTACCATGCTATTTTGATGGGAGTATTTTTGTTATTAATGGTATCAGAAATTGTCAGGTTTCTATTTATCGTTGATGATTATTAATTTTTTATGAAACTGCTATAATAATTTCCCTTCGTGCATTCCAACTTCAGGATATAAAAGCCCGATAATAGTTGACTTATATTAATTTCACATTTTTCTGTCGAATTTTGATTTATGCTTACAGCAACTATTTTACCGGTAGAATCTACAATAACAAACCGTCTGATTTGCAATTGTTCTGATAATTTCAGAAATAATTTTGATTCAGCCGGTATTGGATATACTGAGAAAAAATCAGAATTTATGTTTTTTTTTATTCCACTTAATCCTCCATCTATTTGAATGTTGTAGTTCCATCTGTCAGTACGGAACGGACAAGCGGTTAATCCTTCCTTGTTTATCAAATTCGGAATGGCTGTTGATGAATAGGCAAAAGCCACATTAACAGGGTTTGAAACCGAAATGGCCGACACTAACACATCGCTTCCATCTACAACGGCCGTGGCAGTTACAAAGTTATTATCACTACCGGCAATCTGAAAATGAGTCAGTGCTTGTCCGTCGCGACTGGCTATGCCCGAACCAATAGATGCCGCATGAAACCTGATTCGAATTTTGTTTCCTTCCACCGAGAATGATTTAAGCATAGGTCCGGCGTACACCACATTTTGTTGGTAAATTTTGGCTTCGGCAATTTTTGCCAACCGTATGCCTACATCTTTTTTGTTGCGGGGATGAATGTTGGTGAGGTCGGCATCAGCCAAATCGAGTGCTACCGCCATACCGGTGTTATTAACTGTCAGCATATTGGTTTGCTGATCGCGCAATGCCGGTGACATGTACTGATATGCAGGCATTTGCACATAATAAAACGGGATATTACCCTGACCCCACAATGCGCGCCAGTCGGCAAGCATTACACTATTCAAACGGGTATAATAATTTTCATAATTGTTAGTACCATTATTTGCTTCACCCTGATACCACAGAAATGCTTTTATTGAGAATGGGATAAGGGGTGCAATCATCCCGTTAAACAACACCGTAGATGCTGTGGCATAAGCCAATGAAGGACTCTGGTCAAACGGATCAAGCACCGCGCTTTTCAGCACAGGATCTGCTGCCAGCGCTTCACGCCGGGTCCACGATTGTACAGATGAGCCTCCAACAGCCGGCACAAGCAGACCAATTGGAATGTTGATGTTGGCATTGTTGTAAAGATGACGTGCAAAATAATAAGGTACTGCCGGAAAACTCGCAATGGTTGAAGGGCTGCATTCGCTCCACGAACAGCTATTATTTTCCAAAGCTACATATTGCGGATTTGCATTAGGTCGGTTGATGCGGATATTCGGATAATTGGCTGCTGCAATTTCACTTTCATAATCAATTACACCAAGTGTCCAGGGAGCATTTACCTGCATGATGTAACCCATATTGGACTGTCCCGAACAAAGATACACATCACCAATCAGGATATTCGAAAGTGAAACAGTATTATTTTTACCTGTAAAAGTAAGTGTGTGTTTTGTTTGATTTGCTCCCGCTATTGCTTTAGGCGTTTGAATTTTTGTGCTCCATTTGCCCGAAGCATCAGCTGTGGCATTGGCAGTTTGTCCCCAACTTGCTGAAATCAGAACCGATTCGTTTGGCGAACCCCATCCCCAAAGTGCAGCCTGAATATCCTGCTGCATCACCATATTACTACTCAACACGCCTGGCAACGTCAGATTTTGACCATAAACCGTAGCCGTAAAATTGGCTTTAAAATTACCTTCAGTTGTTGTGGCAGTAATCAAAGCCGTACCGGGCGAAACACCCGACACAAGTCCTGTAGAACTTACAATGGCAACCGAAGTTTTATTGGAACTATAGGTAACAGCGGTGTTGGTAGCATTCAGAGGTGAAAAAATCGTTGTAAGTTGAACCGGACTTCCAATTTGTACCATTCCCGAACTTTGACTGAATGAAACTCCGGTAATAGGAATAGCCACGGAAACTACAGCAGTAGCTTTGTAATTTCCATCCTGTGAGGTAGCGGTAATATTGGCAGTTCCTTTTGCAATAGCTTTTACAAGTCCATTAGCATCCACCGTAGCAACCGCTTCATTATCCGACGCCCAGGTAACCGTTTTATTACTAGCACCTAATGGAGTAACCACAGCCGAAAACTGTTTGGTTTCTCCTGTATTAATCGAAGCTGAAGTTGGATTTATCGATAGTCCTGTAACAGCAATTGCTCCTGTCTGAACCGTAACATCAGCATAGGATGTTTTGCCACCATCCTGCGAAGTGGCCGTAATACGAACTGTACCGGCACTTTTGGCTGTTACCAGGCCATTAGCATCCACTGTGGCAATATTGGCATCTGCCGATGTCCAATTCAGGAGTTTGTTGGTAGCATCGGCAGGTAAAACCGAAGCATTTAGCTGAACGGTTGAGCCAACAGAAACCAAAGCAGTAGCCGGACTAACCGATACGCTTGCAACAGGAATACCCATAGTAATGACCACATCGTCGAACCAAACTGAAACACCAGCGGGCAGTTTTCCCATTCGGAAACTAAAAATTGTGCGATTATCGGCTTGATTTATGGGCGTGGTGGTTGTATACGTAAATGTTTGTGCTGTTGTAGTTACAAAAACACTTTGCTCTGGCAAATAATTGGTTAGACCCCAATTGGTCAACGCAACACCTATTGAAGTAGCCACTGAACTTTTGGCTTTAAACGAAATAGTATATACTTTGTCCTTCACACCTGCTAAAACCCAAGCCAGTTGTTGGTCGGTGGATAAATTATTATGTGCAGTTCCATTGGCCACCATAGTATATTTCAAGGATTTTGAGCCCGAAATTTTGTCTGCTCCTGCATCGAATATTATGGCAGCGGTATCGGTTACAGAAGTCAGTTTTAACTTTGTCCAACCAGCATAATACTGGTTTTCGACAGCTGTGGAAGTTCCCGAAGCACGAAAATTATACGAGTATCCGCCGGGAGTATACATAGCATTATTCATCAGAGCTTCAAAATCGCCATTGCATAAATTTGTATTTGTTAACGGATTTTTTTCAACAACTGTTATATCATCCAGCCAAATAGTTGTCCCTGTGGCAACATTTCCATAATAAAATGCAAATTTGCAAAGACCTGTCAGGGCTGTTGTAGTAATATCGTAGGTAAATGTTTGGGCATTGGTGGTTACATTAAACAACGAAGAACTAGCCAACCATCCAAAATTACTGAATGATTGTACCAAAATGCCCTGAATGGCGCATGGAGCAGAAGCTTTTGCTTTAAAAGTAACGGTATAAGTGGCAGCTTTAGGCAGAATCAGTGCCTGATACAAACCTTGTGAAGTAATGCTGGTACCAGCAGTTCCTGTTACAACTTTTGCTGAATTCAACCCCGAGATTGGAGTTGTATTATCAATAGTATATGTTTGTGTGCCCGAAGTATTCCACCAGCCTGTGGCCATTGAAGTTCCGAGTTCAAAGTTACCATTGCTAACAATATTACCAGCAACTAAAATTACAGTTATAAAAAGTAAAGTAAAAATTGAGTATGCTTTTTTCATTTTAGTATGCGTATTAATTTTTGATTAATTTGAAGGTTTTCAATTTTCCATTATTAGCCAAATTGAGCAAATAAATACCCTTATTGCAGTTTGTTGTTTCAATTATATTTTGTCCTTCATTTAGATATTTCTGACTTCTAAAAACACATTTACCTATAGTGTCAACTATTGAAATTGAGTAATTATCAGAAGTTTGGACGTTCAATGTAAGTGTTTTACCTGAGAATGATTGCAATGAAATTCCATTAAGTTCGGATATGCTTTTTATTGCACTTTGCGTATCAACTATTACATTACCAATAGGATAAGCACCAGTCGATTTGCGGTTTTGATTGGCCAGTTTTAATGGGGAAAAATAATTATCGACATGTGTAATCAATACTTCGAGCGAAAAAGTTC
>JBILFS010000059.1:0-8199 GCA_044351455.1 Paludibacter sp.
CGATCCTGTGTATGTAGATCGAAAAGAAGCCTTTACCCCCGATTTCAGAAGATGGGGAGGCGGAACCTATACCGCTCAGAATCAGCGATTGGTGCACTGGCCCATGCTTAAGAACGGCGATGTGGATTTGATGTTGCCGCAATTTGAATTTTACCGGAAAATACTGAAAAATGCGGAGATAAGATCGAAAGTTTACTGGAATCATCCCGGAGCCTGTTTTGCCGAACAAATTGAAAACTACGGATTACCCAATCCGGTGGAATACGGACTGAAAAGACCTGCAGGATTCGACAAAGGCGTGGAATACAATGCCTGGCTCGAATATCAGTGGGAAACAGTACTGGAATTTTGTCAGATGATCATAGATGCTCAACAGTATGCCAATATCAACCTGCATCAATATTTACCCCTGATAAAAAGTTCCCTGCAATTCTTTGATGAGCATTATCAGCATCTTGCAGCGCAAAGAGGCAGAAGAAAGTTAGACGGAAACGGTCATCTGATTATATATCCTTCCTCCGCCTGCGAGACATACAAAATGGCAACAAATCCCGCTCCGCTGATAGCTGGATTGCGAAAGCTTTTGACACAAACCGGCGATCCCGATTCTATTCTGAAAAGGATTCCACCACTACCCTATCGTGAAATTCAGGGGAAGAAAGCCCTGGCACCTGCCAAATCCTGGGAAAGGATTAACAATGTGGAAACACCTCAGCTTTATCCTGTTTTTCCATGGAGAATCTATGGTTTGGGAAGACCAGACATAGAAACAGCCATTAACACCTATCAAAACGATCCCGACGCACTGAAATTCAGATCATCCAGAGGATGGAAACAGGATAATATCTGGGCAGCCTGTCTCGGATTAACCGAAGACGCCCGCAAACTGACCTTTGAAAAGTTAGCGGATGGTCCGCACCGTTTCCCAGCCTTTTGGGGACCTGATTTCGACTGGACACCCGACCACAACAAAGGAGGCAGCGGCATGATTGGTTTGCAGGAAATGCTCCTTCAAATTGATAATAAAGGTCAGGTCATCCTGTTCCCGGCCTGGCCTAAAGACATCGACGTGCAATTTAAACTCCATGCACCCGGCATCGGCGTGGTAGAAGCCAGCATGAAAAACGGGGTGATTACCCGGCTATCCCATTAGTCCCGCAGGTATGACCACTATTTGGATAATCTTTCAATAAAATAAAATATTTTCTTCACTTTGATTATTGTTTGATAAGAATTTATTTCTATATTTAAGGCGCAACTTGTCAACTGAATCCAAATTTACTTAACTTTCTGATATTTAACCATTAACGTTTATCATTATGAACCTCAATGCCTCCCTTAAAAGTTTACAGATTTTGAAGAAACTGTACTTAACTGCTCTATTTCTGTCTTTTAACTTCTTTTTAGTTTTAAATGCTGCCAATTACACGGTTAAATTAACCACAAAAAATGTAGTGGGCACAAGCGCCGGAATCGGTCCCGGAGACACGGTATTTATCCAGGCCGGATTCAGACCCATCCTCAGACTTACAGAAATGCATGGCGACTCGCTGAATCCAATCATCATCATCAACAAAGGAGGTTTGGTTGAAGTAGCCAATGAGTCGAATTATGGCATCAGTTTACCCAATTGCAGCTATTTCCGCCTAACAGGCACAGGCGATCCGAATTACAAATACGGAATAAAAATATCAAAAACCAAGGATGGTTCCAGCGGACTGGGAATCGACAGCAAAAGCACCAATTATGAAGTCGACCACCTCGAAATATGCAATACCGGTTTTGCAGGCATTTTTGCTTTCACTGCTCCAACCTGTGATTTGTCGGCCAACCGTGGAAATTTCATCCAGAAAGATTGCTCCATACACGATAACTATATTCATCATACAGGCGGCGAGGGATTGTACATCGGACATTCATTTTATACAGGCTATACCAAAACATGCGACAGTATTCCAGTAAAACTATATCCACACGAAATTCACGGCATGAAAATCTACAACAACATCCTCGATAGCTGCGGCTGGGATGGCATGCAGGTGGGCTGTGTCACACAGGGATGCGAGGTTTACAACAATGTCATCACCAATTACGGAATAGAAAATGTGCCTGCTCAGCAATCAGGATTACAAGTTGGTGCCGGAACAACGGGGGTGTTTTATAACAATTTCATCATGAATGGTGGAGGTGGCGGTATGATGGTTTTCGGACTTGGCAATATCAAAATCTACAACAATGTGATTGTCAATCCGGGATTAACTTATTTACCCGGTGAACCCAAAGTTAACATCCATGGTATTTTCATTGACGACAGAGTGACTATCCCCGGTGCGCCTTTCGACATCATCAACAATACCATCATCAATCCCAGGGCTGATGGAATCAGATCGTACAGTGATGAAAGCGGTGTCAGCAAGATTTGGAACAATACCATCATCAACCCGGGCTCCTATACCTGGTATGGAAGTAATTACAGTAAGAGCTTTGTGAATTTGGGCAGCAATGTGAAGGTTGACATCAAAAACTGTTATTTTCAACCGGTTTTACCATCAACAGTAATTCTGGAAGATTTGGATGATGTGTATAGCTACACCAATTCCCTTCCCCTGAAAGATGGTGGACTGAATGTAACAGACCAGGGCATCACGTATGACTATTTCTACACCCAACGACCCGATTCCGGAAATGTAGATATTGGTGCTTTTGAATTTATTGAATCTCCGGTTATTCAAAGATCGGCCAATGACAGTTCTGTGGTACAAAGAATTTCCAAAAAGAAAAACATTGAATTTGATAAGCCTGTAAAATCATGGGATGCGGTCGACATGCGGGTATATCCGAATCCGTCGCAAGGCAGTTTTGCTGTTCATGTTTATGATGAAAGTTACATCACAAAAGTGAGTATCAGGAATTTAAGCGGCATGTTGCTGCATACCGAAAATCCTTTCGATGCAAAGTTTGTCAACCTTTGCTCTGTGAATAAACTCGAACGGGGTACTTATCTGGTTGATATTGAGACTACCCTGAAAAGATATACCCAAAAACTCATCGTGCTGTAGGTTACAAAGCACCCTTCATTTTCGTCTTAATTGAAAAGCCGGTAAAAACATCCTTTTACTGGCTTTTTATTCATTGATATATCGATGTATGATGCTGTATATCAGGATAAAATTACATTTGCAACACAAATTTCGAACGAATACATATAAAATTTCCATGAAAGTAAAATTATCATTTGCACTATTATTTTTTGCATCCTGCTTATCGGCCAATAACCTTTCAGTAGCAGGTTTTCACCCATTACAAAACAGCGGCAGAGAAGTTTACAATTTCAACAATGGCTGGAGATTTATCAAAGGTGATATTAAGGATGCAGAAAAAATTAATTTTGATGACAAAAATGCGGAAGTCGTAGCAGCTCCTCATACCGTACAACTGATGCCTGTAGAAGCAAGCGGCAACAGAAATTATCAGGGAATTGCATGGTACAGAAAGAAATTTGTGGTACCGGTAAATTCAACGGGCAAACAGGCCATCATTCATTTCGAGGCCATCATGGGAAAGCAACAGTTTTACCTCAATGGAAAGTTAATCAAAGAAAACTTCAACGGATATCTTCCGGTGAATATCAACCTCACAGACAATGGCATGCATGCCGGTGATACCTGTTTAATCGCCGTTAAAGCTGATAATTCGGATGATAAAAGTTATCCTCCGGGAAAACCACAGTATTCACTCGATTTTGCCTATCACGGCGGCATGTACCGGGATGTGTGGTTGATTCTGAAAAATCTGACCGCTGTAACGGATGCCAATGAAGTGAATAAAATTGCAGGTGGCGGTATTTTTATTCATTATGATAATATCAGCAATCAACATGCAGATGTGCTGGTGGACATCGACATTGAAAACAAATCCGGCAAAAAGCAGAATATTATCACAGAAGTCATCATCAAAGATAAATCGGGCAAAGTAATCGGAAAAATGAATCAGACTACCGGCATATCAGGAGGAACATCATCGGTAATAAAACTAAAAACAAATTTGAAGAATCCGACTCTCTGGAGTCCGGAAAATCCATATTTATACCAAATGGAGTTCAGATTGAAAGACGGAAAAAAGAATATCGACGGTGGCATCAAAAGATTTGGAATCAGAAAAGCAGAATTCCGGGGAAAGGAAGGATTTTTTCTGAATGGACAAAAATACCATCAACTGATAGGCGGAAACAGGCATCAGGATTTTGCATACGTGGGCAATGCAGTACCCAACTCGCAACAATGGAGAGATGCCAAACGACTGCGGGATGCAGGTTGTACCATCATTCGTTCGGCGCATTATCCATTGGACCCATCGTTTATGGATGCCTGCGACGAACTTGGGATGTTTGTGATTGTATGTACTCCCGGATGGCAATACTGGAATAAAGACCCTAATTTTGAGGCACTTGCACATCAGAACACCAGGAATATTATCCGCCGCGACCGCAATCATCCGTCGGTAATCATGTGGGAACCCATTCTGAACGAAACACGTTTCCCGCTGGAATTTTCGCTGAAAGCACTTCAGATCACGAAGGAGGAATATCCATATCCGGGTGCACCTCCGGCGGTAGCCGACATGCATTCGGCCGGTGTGAGTGAAAATTACGGTGTGGTGTATGGCTGGCCTGAAGATGAAGGTAAAGTAAATCAGAGCATCTTCTGCAGGGAATTTGGTGAAAACGTGGACGACTGGTATGCACACAATGCCAACAACAGGGCTGCCCGTCATTGGGGCGAAAAACCCATGAAAGTGGCTGCGCTTTCGTTAGCTGATACTTACGACAGGATGCATCATACGACAGGACAATTCATTGGAGGTGCACAATGGCATCCATTCGATCATCAAAGGGGTTATCATCCCGATCCGTATTGGGGTGGCATTTTTGATGCTTTCCGTCAACCCAAATATGCGTATTATCTGTTCAAAAGTCAGCAATCGCCCAAAGTAAACATCCCCAATGTGGATGCGGGTCCCATGGTATTCATTCTCAATGAAATGACGCCTTTTTCTGATACAGATGTGGTTGTTTTCAGCAATTGCGATTCGGTGCGGTTAACGAGTTACGAAGGACGAAAAATCATCACGAAACCTGTTATTCAGAAAAAGGGCGCTATCCCCTACGCTCCGGTTGTTTTTGAAAGTATTTTCGACTTTTGGGAAATGCGCGAGCAAACCTATGGACGAAAAAAGCCTGAATTGGTGAGTATTGTGGCAGAAGGTATTATCGACGGAAAAGTGGTTTGCCGTGAAAAGAAAATGCCTTCCCGCAGGTCGACTAAAATCAGGTTAAGCATCGACAAACAAGGTCATGAACTGATCGCCGACGGATCGGACTTCATCATCATCGTGGCTGAAATAACCGACGATAACGGAAATGTAAGGCGATTAGCCAAAGATGAAGTGGTATTTACGGTTGAAGGTGAAGGTAAAATCATAGGCGATGCCACCATCCTGGCCAATCCCCGACAAGTTGAATTCGGTTCAGCTCCGGTATTGATAAAATCGACCACCAAACCCGGCAAAATCACCGTAAAGGCACATGTACTTTTCGAGGGAACGCATGCTCCGGCTGCATCAGAAATATCATTCGAAAGCATCCCTTCAATATATCCATTCAACCATCTGACGGAAAATCAGACCGATAATCAATTAATGACCGGTAAAGCAGGTCATCAATCCGGCATCATTCAGTTATCCGACGACAAAAAGAAGGAAATCCTGAAAGAAGTGGAAGTGCAGCAAACGGAGTTTGGGGTGAAGACGTGATTCTCATTCCCATATAAGACAAATAAGTAACATATAAGTTAAATGATGAATTTATTTTGTGAATAGCATAAATTATTATAGTTTTTATTCTGTGAATAGAACAAAAACATCTAATTTATATAATAACTTCAAATTATTATTTCAAGATCACAACCACTTTTTCCGCCGGAAATACATCAACACCACAGCCGAGAACAACACCATCAACAGGATAGAAAACGGATAACCGAATTTCCATGTCAGTTCGGGCATAAACTTGAAGTTCATCCCATACAAACTTGCAATCAGGGTTGGCGGCATGAAAATTACCGATACCACAGTAAAAATCTTGATGATTTTATTCTGTTGGATATTAATCAAACCGAGGAAAGTATCCTGAAGATAATCCAGACGGTCGAAACCAAATTTGGTATATTCAAAAAGCGAATTGATATCCTTGATAACCATGGTTAATTTGGGCAGCAACTCTTTAGGGAACAGACCGGATTTCATCATATTCGAAACCACGCGCTGTTTATCGACAATATTCTGCCGGATAATCATTACCTTTTCCTGTAAATCCTTGATGTTCATCAGAATATCCTGATCAAGATCATCATCGGTATTCAGGGTTTTACTTAAAGCCGTAATCTGGTCGGTAATATCCTCGATGAGGTCGGCATCGTACTCAACCCGGGTTTCGAGCAAAGCAACGAGCACATGATAACCTGTTGTAAAACTTTTGGTGCTGGCATACATTTTCTTCACTGTATCGTTGAAAGTTTTCAGTTCAACATCACGCACCGACACCAGAATGCCGTTTTTGACGATAAATGAAACAGGTTGCATTACAAAGTTATCCTGTAGAAAATTTGAATTGGCAACGATGCTGTCTTCTGTTTGCATATACCTGGAACTCAACTCAATCTCTTCAATTTCTTCATCTTCCTGGATATAAATTTTCAGAAACTGTTCCAGCTCTGTTTCGATTGCGTCCGAAACGTCGTTTAAGTCAATCCAAATCATATCACTGAGATTGACCTTCTTTAAAATATCTAAAGATTTTGATATTTTGAGTTTACCATCTTCCTGATAAAATAACCTGAGTTCTGCCATGATTCACGGTTTTTTATAGTTAATAATCTTTTTTTACTGCAACTCACTCAATGCTTTTTCAATCATATTCGTAAGTTTCACAAACCCCTGCACATCCACCTGTTCGGGCCGGAGATCGAAAACCGGATCGGCATAGAGCGGACTCGATTTATCGAGCATTGGTTTGAGTGAGTTTCGCATTGTCTTTCTTCTTTGGTTGAAGGCTGTTTTCACCACCTGTTTAAACAACTTCTCGTCGCATCCAAGATTGTTAGTTGTGTTGCGTGTGAGGCGAATAACAGCCGATTTGACCTTTGGCGGAGGGTCAAAGACATGCTCATGCACTGTGAAAAGATAATCAATGGAATAAAAAGCCTGCATCAGAACTGAGAGAATTCCATAAGTTTTATTGCCATGTTTGGCAGCCATTCTTTCAGCCACTTCCTTCTGAATCATCCCGACTAAGCAGGGAATAACATCCCGGTTATCAAGCATTTTAAAGAAAATCTGACTCGAAATATTGTAAGGAAAATTACCGATAATACAGAATTTTTCCGGGAAAATTTCATTCAGCCTGATTTTCAGAAAATCGCCTTCGATAACCTGCAGGGAAGGAAAATGCTGGTGCAGATATACAACCGATTCACCATCAAGCTCAATGGCTTTCAGGTCGATATCATTTTGTTGTAATAAAAACTGCGTGAGAACACCCGTTCCCGGTCCGATTTCAAGCACAGAACGGGTATCTGAAAGCGGTAAGCTCTCAACAATGCGTCGGGCAATATCCAAATCCCGTAGGAAATGCTGCCCCAAATATTTTTTGGGTTTTACCTGGGCCATGCTTATGATAGTCGTCGGACATACGGATTTGGAAAATAATGAATAATAAATGTATCTTTGTGACGTTTTTAAAAACTTGCCGCAAAGGTAGTAAAAAATGTAGCAAAAACCAATTAAATGAGAAGAATACTCCCGGGAAAAGTAATTCCGAGAAAATTATTAGTGTATACAGGTAGAAAAATCAGAGTAATGGTCGATTTCTTTTACCCGCCTTTCAGGAAGTACATCGATATTCAGTTTTTCAGGTATGGAGCAACAGGAGCTGCCAATCTGGTATTTGACTGGGTTATTTTCTTTTTCATCTACAATTTCGTTCTTCAACATGAAATGCTGCATCTGGGTTTTGTAACCCTTAGTTCGCCCGTTGCCGCCCTGGTTTTTACCTTTCCCATCAGTTTTATGTCGGGATTTTTGTTGCAAAAATATGTGACCTTCACCTCTTCCGATTTAGAAGGAAAAACCCAGCTTGTGCGT
>JBILFS010000060.1:0-8193 GCA_044351455.1 Paludibacter sp.
TCCGCAGATAGCCGAAAACACATTCGGACATCATGCACATGATTTTCAATCTGAACTTCATCCATGAAGTCTTTTTCTAACCAGCCATTTTTCATACAAAACAAGGCGAATGCTCTGTACATTGCTCCCGTATCAACATAAATATATCCTGCTTCTTCGGCCAACTTTTTAGCCATTGTACTTTTTCCGCAGGATGAGAAACCATCAATAGCAACAACAATCTTCTTCATATTGTTCAGAATTTAAATTCGTTCAATGAAGTACTTACCGAAAACTGATAGGAATAGTTGCCTACCTGAAACTGAGTTGAACTAAAACCAACATGAAATTTGCTGATTTTCAGACCACCACCAAAAGCAAAACCTGCAAGACTTTTAAATCCAATCATGGTTAAATCCCGGGTTCGTCTGTGATTATAGGAAGCCGATAAATAGAAGTTTTTAGAGGGAAGAAATTCAACCCCGATGATGGCATGACGGAACACATTATCAATAAATTTAAATTCAGGAATCATATCCCTCACTTCGTAATCATATAAAGATTCATTATTATCAATATAAGACAGATTCCAATCGTGAAGATTATGCAAAGTAAGCGAAAATCTTAAGGGAGCATGCGCCAGTTTTTTAGTCATCCCAAGTGCAATATCGAAAGGAAGTGATTCGTAATGCTGACCATTTTCATCCTTATAATAGCCTTTAAACTGCATCCCCATGTTTCTAAACACCAATCCTGCTGAAAAAAACTTTTCCGGATTATTGTAGCTTACACCCAGATCGATGGCAGCTCCAAAAGATGTATATCCATCAAAAAAAGAAGAATAAATTGGCTTCAATGTAGCTCCGACAGCAAATTTCTTATCAATCTCTCTTCTGAAAATCAAACTCATAGAAAAATCCAGCGGAGAGAATTCACCCAGGATTTCATTAAATTCTGTGGTTTCTTTGAAAGTACCATAATCAATATATTGTACGCCCAGCGCAAACATATTTTTACCAATTGATTTGCCATAAACAGCAGAACCAAACTTAATATCGGCCAGATAATTGGTCATATTTAAGCCAATCACATTATCAGCAGATTTGTTTAATAAAGAAGGATTGACAAAAGCAAAATTGATATCACCTTCGGTTAGTGATACATTTTTTCCTCCCAAAGCCGCCATTTTGGAGGAAACTGGTAAATCAAGAAACTGAAAAACACCATTTCCTGCATTTAATGCTGCGGGAAGTGAAACCATGATTATCCATATTCGTATGGTATTCTTTAAACTCATTGTTGTATACAGATTTCCTTTCAGAATAAAATTGTTATTATTTTTATTAAAAGACCCCAAAGATACACTTTTTGTCCTGTTTCAGGAAAAAGTTTCAGATTTATAAACGCAGAAATTCTGAAAAATTTCATTTGATTGAAGAAAAATTATTGAAATTGAATATTTTGTGATTTTTTTAACAATAAAAAAATTTTTTTTCGTTATATATTCAAAGATTTCAAAAAAAATCTGTACTTTTGTCTTTCTATTAAACTAACAAAAAAAATCATTCTTATGGAAGTTAAGAAATCATCCAAGGCATCACTCGAGGACAAGAAAACTATCTTTATTATGATGGGATTTGTACTGGTTTTATCACTGGTATATATTGCTTTCGAGTGGACTGAGCAGGAAGTAAAAATCTATGATGTTGGCACTGCTGCTATTGACCAGGAAGAGGAAATTGAAGTAATTCAGACAGCTGAAGTTTTACCTCCACCTCCTCCACCACAGGTTCCCGAAGTGATTGAAGTATTTAATGTTGTTGAAGATGACGTTGAAACTTCAGAAATTGAAATTGACACTGAAGATAATGAAGACAGAGAAGTGGTTGTTCAGGCTCCGGTTTCTACTGGTCCGGTTGCAGAAGAAGACTCCGACATACCTTTCGTGGTAGTAGAATCAATGCCATCTTTCCCTGGTGGTGATGCTGCTCTTTTCAAATATCTTGGTGAAAGCATTAAGTATCCTGTTATTGCTCAGGAAAGTGGTATCCAGGGACGTGTAATTTGTCAGTTCACTGTAAACCGCGACGGTTCAATCGTTGATATCGAAGTTGTTCGTAGTGTGGATAAGAGTCTGGATGCTGAAGCTATCCGCGTAATCTCTAAGATGCCCCGCTGGACTCCCGGAAAACAACGTGGTAAAACAGTTCGTGTAAAATACACTTTACCGGTTAACTTCAGACTACAATAAACCGAAGATCGGGCGGAATGTCTGAACATATTAAACTTATTACGACCGTTTGGTATCAGGCCAAACGGTCTTTTTGCAATAAATTATTTGAATGAAAACAGAAATATATCAGGAAGATGCCGTTTTGGTAGGTTTAATTACTCAAAGCCAAAACGAAACAAAGGCACTTGAATATCTGGATGAGCTTGCATTTTTAGCAGATACAGCCGGGGCAACACCTGTGAAGTATTTCATCCAGAAAATTGACTATCCAAATCCCAAAACATTTGTCGGGCCGGGTAAACTTATCGAAATAAAAAACTATATTATTGAAAAGGATATTAAATTAGTAATTTTTGATGATGAGTTAACTCCTAAACAACTCAGGAATATTGAAAAAGAACTGGATGTTCTGATTTTAGACAGAACGAATCTAATCCTGGATATATTTGCAAAGAGGGCTCAAACAGCCAATGCCAAAACACAGGTTGAACTTGCACAGCTACAATACATGCTGCCACGTCTGACCCGTTTGTGGACACACCTCGAACGACAGAGAGGTGGTATCGGATTGAGAGGTCCCGGTGAAACTCAGATAGAAACCGACCGTCGTATTATCCTGAAAAAGATTTCTTTATTGAAACAAAACCTGAAGGATATTGATAAACAAATGGCAACTCAAAGGAAAAACAGGGGCAAAATGGTCAGGGTTGCATTAGTTGGGTATACCAATGTCGGAAAATCTACCCTGATGAATTTACTCAGCAAATCAGATGTATTTGCTGAAAATAAATTGTTTGCAACTTTAGACACAACGGTCAGAAAAGTGATTATCGATAATCTTCCGTTTTTGCTTACCGATACGGTTGGCTTTATCAGAAAATTGCCTCATCATTTGATTGAGTCTTTTAAATCAACTTTAGATGAGGTCAGAGAAGCCGATTTTCTATTGCATGTGGTTGACATTTCTCATCCGAATTTTGAAGACCAACTGGAAATTGTGAATCAGACATTGAAGGAAATTGACCCTACCGAGAAACCTTCTATGTTGATTTTCAATAAAATAGACGCATTTGAATATACACCAAAAGAAGAGGATGATTTAACTCCGATCAAAAGAGAAAACATCAGTCTCGACGTACTCAAAGCAACCTGGATATCCAAACTCCACGATAATTGCATTTTCATATCTGCCAAAGAAAAAGTAAACATCGAAAACCTACGGGAATTGATGTATGAAAAAGTAAAGGCAGTTCATGTGGAACGATATCCGTACAACGATTTTTTATTTCAGCGTTATGAAGAATAAATCATCCTTTTAAAAATCAGATTTAAAATCGATTCTTATGTTAAATTTCAATTTTTATAGTCCAACATTCTTTGTGTTTGGCAAAGACCGCGAAAAGGAAACAGGTAAATACGTTCAGAAATTCGGTGGAAAAAAGATTCTGATCCATTATGGAAGTGGTTCTGTGATTCAAAGCGGATTGCTTGACCGGGTAAAAAACGCGCTGGTTGATTCCGGAATTGAGTTCATGGAACTTGGAGGCGTTGTGCCAAATCCCAGAAGCGGATTGGTTTATCAGGGAATCAAACTCTGTAAAGATAACAATATTGATTTTATCCTTGCTGTAGGAGGTGGAAGCGTGATTGACTCAGCTAAGGCTATTGCATTGGGAGCAATATATGAGGGTGATTTTTGGAATTTTTACGTAGGGAAAAAGATTGAGAAGGCGCTACCTGTGGCAACTATACTTACGCTGACTGCTGCCGGAAGTGAAGCGTCAACAGCATCAGTAATTACCCATGAAAACGGCATGTTGAAACGGGCAGCCAACAGCGATTTATTGCGCCCTGTTTTTTCCATCCTGAATCCGGAATTAACCTGCACTTTACCTCCGTTCCAAACTGCCTGTGGTGCTGCTGATATGATGGCGCATGTGATGGAAAGATATTTCTCTAATACAAAAGATGTTGAAATCACCGACAGATTGGCTGAAGGAATTATGCTAACCATCATCAATGAAACTCCAAAGGCGTTGAAAAATTCCGCTGATTATCAGGCAAGAGCAAACCTGATGTGGGCCGGCATGGTTGCACACAATGACTTATGCGGTGTGGGTCGCGAGCAGGACTGGGCCACGCATCAGATTGAACACGAATTATCGGCATTATACGATGTTGCTCATGGTGCAGGACTCGCTGTGATGTTTCCTGCCTGGATGAAATATGTGTACAAACAGGATGTGATGCGTTTTGCTCAGTTTGCAGTACGGGTATGGGGCTGTCAGATGAATTTCACTAATCCGGAAATTACGGCCCTGGAAGGCATTGAAAAATATGAAAATTTCATGCGATCTATAGGTATGCCTGTCAGATTCAGCGAATTAGGCGCAAAAAAAGAGGATATCCCTACCCTTGTCAAAAACCTTCAGTTATCGGGTAATACGCTCGGTAGTTTTGTTAAACTCAACCAGGATGACATCAAATACATCTATGAACTGGCTGTGTAAAAGTAAAGTATAAATATGTCAGCATTCGAATTATTTAAACCGATCAAACATATCAGTGTTAACATCAAACTTCCAAAAGTATCAGCAACAGGGCTTTGATTCTGAATGCACTGGCTTATAGTCCTTACGACATTGAAAATCTTTCTGATTGCGATGATACCAATGTGACTGTAGAAGCGCTTGACTCCAATGATACAACTTTTAATATTGGAGCTGCCGGAACTGCCATGCGTTTTCTGACTGCTTTTTTAGCCAAAACGGTTGGAGAATGGGTTATCACCGGCAGCGAAAGGATGAAACAACGCCCTATCAGATTACTTGTTGATGCCCTGAATTCTTTAGGGGCAAAGATAGAATATGTGGAGAATGAAGGATTTCCACCACTGAAAATTTACGGAAGTGCGATAACCGGAGGTGAAATAAAACTGAACGGGGGCGTAAGCAGCCAATATATTTCAGCCCTGATGATGATTGCACCTTACATGCAGCAAGGCTTGAAAATCAGACTGGAAGGCAAAATCATCTCGGTACCTTATATTCAGATGACCATGGGAATGATGAAAGCCTATGGCGTTGATGTAACTTTCGAAGGTAACGTCATTGATATCAGACCTCAAACATATAAACCGGTAAAATTTAAAGTTGAATCAGATTGGTCGGCAGCATCTTATTGGTATGAAATACTTTCAGTTGCCGGCGAGGGTGAAATTTTTCTGGAAGGATTGCAAAGCCGGAGCTATCAGGGAGATTCAAAAGTAGCCGTTTTGTTTGAAAAATTGGGAGTAAGTACCACTTTCACATCCGAAGGAGTTAAGTTGTTGAAAACCAATGCATCCTGCGGAAAATTCGAATATGACTTCGTCGATCAGCCCGATTTGGCACAAACATTTGCCGTAACCTGCTGCCTGAAAGACATTCCTTTTCATTTCCATGGATTACAAAGTCTGAAAATCAAGGAAACCGACCGGATAGCAGCCCTCATCAATGAATTAGCCAAATTAGGATTCGTCATCGAAGAGCCAGCCGACGGTCAGCTTGCCTGGACAGGAGCAAAAATTGAAGCATCAACAGCAATCAGCATCAAAACCTACGACGACCACAGGATGGCGATGGCATTTGCACCTGCGGCGTTGAAATACCCGTTAATTATTGAGCATCCGGAAGTTGTGAGTAAATCTTATCCGGGGTTTTGGGAGGATTTCGGGAAGATTTGAATTGGATTCACCCAATCACCGTATTCCAACCAAAAATATCCGCTTCATCACCGCATTGAATAGCAAGCAGTCTGTGATATAATTTATCGCACACAGGACCCGGTTTTCCATCTTTTGAGAATAAATAGGTCACACCGGTATCATAATCATCAATTCTTTCAATCGGACTGATAACGGCAGCTGTTCCACATGCTCCGGCCTCTTCAAAAGTTGCAAGTTCCTCTACCGGAACCTGACGTTTCTCAACTTTGAGACCCATATTTTCTGCCAAAGCAATCAAACTTTTATTGGTGATAGAAGGCAAAATAGAGTTGGATGCGGGTGTTACATAGGTGTTGTTTTTTATTCCGAAGAAATTGGCAGCACCACACTCATCAATGTATTTCTTTTCTTTGGCATCCAGATAAAAAATATTGGAGTATCCCATGTCGTGCGCTCTCTTTCCTGCAACCAGACTGGCGGCATAATTACCTCCAACCTTATATTTTCCGGTTCCAAGCGGAGCCGATCGATCATATTCACGCATGATTACAAAAGGCGTAGTCGCAAATCCACCTTTGAAATATGGACCTACAGGAGCAACAAAAACTATAAAAAGATATTCTGTTGCCGGCTTAACACCCATTTGCGGTCCTGAACCAAACAGAAAAGGCCTGATATACAAAGAAGCACCTGAACCATAAGGAGGAATAAATCTTTCATTCAACTTCACAGCTTTCAAAACCGCATCACGGAATTTTTCGAGTGGCAATTGCTCCATCATAATCCCGGCACAGGATTCCTGCATACGTTTTGCGTTTTCTTCAAGTCTGAAAATACGGATTTTTCCATCCTTGCCCCTGAAAGCTTTCAATCCTTCAAAAACTTCCTGTCCGTAATGCAAACACGTAGCAGCCATGTGCAATTGCAGATACTCTTCTTCATGAACTTCCAGATTGCCCCATGCGCCCTCTTTGAACGCGCAACGAACATTATAATCGGTTTTCATGTAGCCAAAACCCAGATTTCCCCAGTCAATTTGTTCCATAATGATATGATTTTGAGATTCCTCCCTTAAATTATTGCAAAAATAATGATAATTCCGCGGTTTATAAACATTTCAGAATGAAAATTGATTCATTTCCTTTATTAAATAACAAATCGACAATACTTAATCCCGGAATAAAGCCGAATTTAGATTGAAAAACCTGATAATAGGGCCTGGCGGGGAAAATATTCACTGTTTTTTTAGGATGAATCAATTCACGAAAATCCGAGACCTCCGCTTCATGACTTCGGTATTCATTGGTTAGATTGATAATTGGCTGAATTTCAATTAAATCACAAATTTGGTGAAGCAATTCGGTATTGAAATCAAAGAGAAACTCATATTTTTTTTCAAAGCAGGGCCTTAAATCATCCGCATAAAACTCAAAAAAAGGACTTGAAAGATAAGCCGATTCCAATGCTCTCCAATGCTGAAGCTGCCAGTTACCATGTTCCGAAATTCTGACATCCCTGATGAATGTTTTATTTCCTGATGTTTTTTCAACCGGAATGCTTAATGCCAAAGCGCCATTGGCGGTTGCAATTGTACACCTGTTTCTGTAGCTTTGCTTTTGATAAAACTCCCATTGCTCAATAAGTACTTCATCGGCATTGGCGAGGGCAATAAAATAATCAACGGGAGGAAGATATGCCGTAGTTAAAACGCATCTCCCTCCCGAAATTATGTTATTCTGTATATTTTCAACGACTTGCATCGAGGAAGAATCTATCGAATCTGATTTTGCCTTCCATAAGCGTTTTATCCTTATCCAGCGACAACCAAACCAATACCGGACGACCAACCACGTGATCCTCAGGGACAAATCCCCAGAAGCGGGAATCGGCAGAATTATGACGGTTATCACCCATCATCCAGTAATAATCCATTTTGAAAGTATAGTGATTAGTTTCTTCCCCATTGATGAAGAATTTCCCATTCACAACTTCCAGCTTATTATTCTCATACACCCGGATGATTCTTTCGTAAATTGGCAGATTATAGGAATTCAGCGCCAGTGTAGTTCCCTTTTTCGGAATGTAAATCGGACCGAAATTATCCCTGTCCCAACCATATTTATAACCATAGCCCAATGGGAATACATTACCTTTCAATTCATAAGGCATTACAAGTTCAGCAGGTTCAATAACAATTTTAATAACACCCGGAACCCTACGTAACATTTTCTTCATTGATGCAGTCATTGGGAAATGATAAACCGGCAGTGTTGGA
>JBILFS010000134.1:0-5872 GCA_044351455.1 Paludibacter sp.
TGATAGTTAACAGCGAACTGTCACTTGTCAACTGTTAACTGTTAACGATTTCCGAGCCTCTTGTCGGATTCGAACCAACGACCCCGAGATTACAAATCACGTGCTCTGGCCAACTGAGCTAAAGAGGCAAAATATCTCAATATTTCGTATTTTCTATGGATGAAAAAGCCGTTTAAATACTCTTATTCAAACGGCTTGCAAATGTACGAAATTATTTTGGAATACAAAACAACTCTTTCAATATTTTTATTTGTTATTAGTTTTTTCTTTGTTCTTCCGAATTTGTTTCTCCAAAGCTTCTACTGATAAATCAATTGCTTCTTCAAATGTATCACATGTTTTTGATGCGAAAAACTCTGCAGACGGCACCTTGATCTTAATTTCAGCTTCCTTATTGGCTGCAGTTTCGGGTTTAACTACTTTTAAATACACATCTACATTGATGATTTCATCTGTCAGCTTTGTCAACTTGCTTGTCTTTTTCTCAATGTAACCTTCCAGGGTTTTGGTTGCGTCAAAATTAATTGACTGAACTCTCAATTTCATATCTACCTCCTTTTTTTATTTGGCTCTGGGATGAGCCCGTTTATATATATTGTGTAATTCCTTAAAACCGGTATGGGTGTAAACCTGTGTGGCCGCTAGCGAACTATGTCCAAGCAATTCTTTTACAGCGTTCAATTCTGCACCTCCGTTCAACATGGATGTGGCAAAAGTGTGTCTTAAAACGTGGGGACTTACTTTGTGTAGTGTGCTGACTTCCGACATCAATTGGCGTACAATATTATATACCAGTTTTGGATACATATTTTTTCCATTGGTTCTCAGCAATAATCTGTCTTCTTTTTCGGCTAACTGATTTCTCAAAATAATATAGCTTTTTATATGTGCAATCGTTACCTCTCCGAGTGGAATCATTCTTTGCTTGTTTCTTTTACCCGTAACCCGCAGTTCTCCGCTTTCAATATTAATATCGTTAATACTTATATTGATAAGCTCCGATAAACGAATGCCTGTAACGTAAAATAATTCAATTATTAACAGGTCTCTTTGTCGGTCAAATTCGGCCGGAACAAAAGGGTTTTCCAAAACCTGATTGACTTCCTTCTCTCTAAAAAACACCGGAAGTGGCTTTTTTGTTCGGGGAATAATAATTTTTTGTAGTGGATTCTTTGTTATAAATGATCTTTTCATCAAAAAACGCCACAAAGACTTCAATGTGGATATTTTTCGCGAGATGCTCCTGGCAGAAACTGATTGTGCAGTCAGTTCGAGAATCCATTCTCTGATGTGACCGGGACTTACTTCATCAGGATTGAATGTTTCTTCATCAACTCCAAGAAATAACAGAAATTGCTTTATATCAGTATGATATGACAAAACAGTATAAGAGGAAAATTTCTTCTCATACTGTATATATTGCAGAAAGCTGTTAATCATAACCGTAATCTATTTCTGCAACGAAAATAACAAAATTAAATCATTAAAGCAAATAATCAGATGATTATTTATAATGATTTTGCCTGAGTAATAAATCTCTTTCAAAAAACCGCCACATCCAATATGTGAATACTATAAATAATAATCAGAAAAGTGTAAATAACTCAATCTGATTGAAGTATATCTTTACTGCCTGAATATCCGGAATTCAATTTAACCGGAAAAATCAAAATGTGATGTGGTAATACCTGATACACATCCTGTTGGTTATTGCAATCATCTCCATTTTACCTGGTATTATCAGGAGAAGAGGAATTTAAGCAAGTGACTTTTCAAAAGCATGATAGCTGATCGTTTGTTTACAAAGTAAGTATTCGAACTTCAGTCTCTTCGGTTAGGTATCGGATGAGTTTTTTTGCGTGTAGGTTTTATATCAATTTCTGCTTCGAAAACAGCATAAAAAAGTCCCGGCTCAATTCTTAATAATTGGAACCGGAACTCTAAAAAAGTAAACCAAGCAGAAAACATTTAAAACGCAAAGCAAAAATTACCTGAATTCAAGTGTTTCCTTTGCCAAATAATCAAGGATAATATTGTGTATAATATATAATGTCAGACATTTAATTTTCCGACACAAAAATATACACAATATTTCGCATAAAAAAAATTAACATTTTTGGATTGCGCAATTCAGTATTGTACTCTATTCATTAACAAGCACTTATGCTGTTTAAATATTCCAACAAGAAACATCCGCTTATTCAGGCCAAACAATAGTTATGACAATAAACATGCATTTCAACAAAAAATAATGTTTTCTTTTGATTATTATATCACTTCAACAACCACTTATTTGTATTAATTTCTCTGGAAGGATAGGTATAAATATAATTTTCTGCAGTTTGGGGGACTGCATTGGCTTGCAAGGAGCTGCTGCCTTTGGCGGGAATTATTTGCAACAATCGAAGAAGATCACCTGATCGAAAGCCTTCACCTAACAGTTCGATTCTTCTTTCTGTCAGAATTGAATTTATCAGCGATTCTTTTGTAGAAATCATTGAATCTTTAAAAGTAAAACCAGCGTCCGAGCGTAACCGAACAGCTTTCAACAATTCTTTTGCAAGTGATAAATCATTTGTTCGGGCGGCTGATTCTGCATAATTCAACAATACTTCAGCATAACGAATCACAGGAATAAAATCGATATAAGGTGTAGCTTTTGCGTACTTCTTCAGGTAATACTTGCTATTATCATGACGTAAAAACAGTCTGCGAGCATCTTCATTTCTCCAGTCAGCATTTCCGGCTATACCATCAGGATTAAGAAAATACTCCTGATTTGCATTATAAACATAACCCAAAGCCGATTGTCCCGCATACGAATCCGTGGTGGTCATTGGCATGGATAAAATCGACTCAGTAGTCGTGTAATCCGAAGAAAAAACGGTCAATAGATTGTTAAGTCCGTGCTTTACACCTGTTGAAGCACTAAATGGCGCAAGATTTTGTGATGCGATTTTTTGTGCTTCTGATATAACCTTCTCATAATTTCCCATATGTAGATACACACGGGTTTTCAGCGCAATGGCTGTATTTCTGTGCGCCCGGGTAGTATTTAGTAATGATGTGGAATATTTTTGAGGCAATTTAAGTTCGGCATTATCCAGATCAGCAAGAATTTGATTATAAACATCGGCAACAGTAGCCCTTTCCAAATTATTGTTCGAAGAAGAAATTTCGGCGTTCAGACGTAGCGGTACTGCTTTTGAAGCCCCCTGGTTTTCATTATATGGTCGGGCATAAATAGTAACTAATGAGAAATAGCTCAAAGCCCTTACAAAATATGCTTCGGCCAGGTAGTTGTTTCTCAAAGAATCAGATATTACCCCTTTCGTTTTTTCAAGACCATCGATTATTATATTGGCATTATTGATAGTTCCATATGCAGCTATCCATAGATTGTTAACATCCATATCACCTGAAGTGGTTGCATTTTTCCAGCTTACATAGCCTGTTATCGGGTTTGCAGTTACATTGATAAATTCCTCACCACGAACATCCATCAATAAAAGATATTTCTGACCATAAAAATCGGCACTTTTCAGCGATTTATACATTCCGTTTACCAAACCAAGTATACGGTCAGGAGTATCGAAAGCAACATCAGAACTGATTGCAGTTTCAGGCGTTTGATTTAACACATCATCGCAGGAATAAATTGCCATCAGCAAAAAAGCCAAAAATATAGTTTTTAAAGATTTGATTTTCATTTGTTAATAATTAGCTCCCTAACCCACGAGTGGGAATAGTGAGAAGTTTGCAAAACCCATAAGATATCCATTTGTGTTCTAAATTTAAACATCACTTACATTTTTACATTGATTCCAAAAGCGAAAGTACGGCCAAGTCCTACCGCATTTTTATCCACCCCGGGAGTTAAATTCGAGTTACCGTTTGAAGATGATTCAGGATCAGTGCCTTTATAGGCAGTAAGTAACCATAAATTTGTGCCTTGTATAAATACCGAACAACTTGCCAATTTCACTATCCTGCAATATTTTTCCGGCACCGAATAGCCAAACATCAGATTATTCAGGCGCAAAAAGTCTGCTTTTTGCGCATTTTCTGAAACAGGAAAAGCAGTGCCATTAGAGATTTGATCGCCATACACCAAACGAGGTATATTGGTCTTTTGTCCCTTCTCAGTCCATCTGTTCAGTACTTCGGTTGAATTATTATGATAGCGCATATCCAGCAAAGTACCCCGCGAACCATACATCAAATAATTTCCGCCACTGTAGGTAAAATCAATATTTAAACTGAAATTCTTATAATTGAATCGATTATTAAACCCTCCGTACCAAACCGGAATAGCATTTCCTACTATTTGATAATCAGAAGCATTAATTGCCGGAGCAGTATTTCCATTCAAATAAGTCCAGTTACTTTGACCCGCTGCAACTGCTGCCGAATATTGCACTTGTTCTCCTTTTGCATTGATAAAAATACGCTGTCCGTTTTCAGGATTCACACCTGAAGTTTCAGCAGCGAACAAACTTCCAACAGGATAGCCAACACGTGTTATATTTGTTGCTTCAGATGAAATATGAGTGAAAGCCACAATATCAGCATTTCCTTCAGCCAGCGCTGTAACCCTGTTTTTCACAAAAGAATAATTCAATGAAGACCTCCACTGAAAGTTCTTTTTTTCAATTATACCGGCTTCCACTTCTATTTCAAAACCTCTGTTAAACATCGACCCAACATTTGCAAGAATCGTGTTTCCGGGAATGCCTTTGGAAGGCGATTGTGGTGCACTTAAAACCAACCCATCAATATCATTATTAAAAAATGAAAAACCTAATTGAATTTTGTTATTCAACATGCGGGTATCAAAGCCCACATTGAATTGTTTGCTAATTTCCCAACCCAAATCCTTATTCCCGGCCTGATAAATTGAAAAGGCAGGTTCTGCTCCATAAACAGAGGCATTGTATAAATTCAGAGAACCATAATCCATTGGCATATTGGCATTTCCTACAAGTCCATAACCAATCCTGAACTTAAACAAATCTAAAATCGCTTTCAATGCAGATGATTGAAAAAAAGGCTCATTACTTAAAACCCAACCTGCTGAAGCACCACCGAAATTACCAAATTTATTTCCTGATGCCAATGCCGAATTACCATCCCGACGATAATTCAAGGTCAATAAATACTTATTGTCGAAATCATAATTCAATCTTCCGAAATACGACAAGATAATCCTGGAGGAAAGAAAATTATCTGATTGCGATAAAATTGACCAGCCACCCTGATAGTTTTCAAAAAAAGGATCAGCTGCATTTGTCGCATTCACTCCCCAGGTTGAAACAGCAAACTGTTGTTGTTCATATCCCGCTAATACCTTAAAATGATTTTTATCAATTCCACCCTGATAACTTAACACGCCGGAGTACAACCAATTACTCCTCAAACCATAAACATTTGTAACACTTCCTTTAACATTATAACCAGTGGAACCAAGCTTCGAACTATTGAAACTGATATTTTCCGTATTAATTCTGTCGAATGCAAAAGTTCCGGTAAAATCCAATCCGGGCAATAATTTCAGAACACCCGACAAATTACCAATAAAATGATCATTGCCGGAAGTATAACGACTATTGTCAAACAACGACAAAGGATTGTAATAACTATTGGTAATCAGGTTATTTCCACTACTCATTCTCCCGGATGCAGACAGATTATACCCACCATCTGCATTATAAGCAGACACATTAGGAGGAAGCACAAAACCCATTCGGGCAGCACCAATCAGCAAAAATGTACTGTTTCGAAGTGAGCCAGTATTTTGCGCCTCATTCATACTATTATTATAAGACAAATTTGCTTTCAATCTCAGAAAATCAGATGCTTTGTGCTCAATATT
>JBILFS010000062.1:0-8099 GCA_044351455.1 Paludibacter sp.
CTGATGTGGGTTTCTGGCAACCAAAACTAATTACCGATGCCAATGGTAAAGCTACTTTCAATACAACTTTCCCGGATGATGTGACCAACTGGCAAACCATGGTGCTGGCGATGAATGGAAAGAGGCAAAGCGGACAAACTTCCGGCAATATTAAATCTTACAAACCGCTGATGGCGCAGTTGGCAACTCCGGGTTTCCTGACCGAAGGGGATACCTGCCGGGTAATTGGCAAAACACTGAATTATCTTCCGGATTCTGTAAAGGTAAAAAGCCATTTTGCAACAGATAAAAACGGTGCAAAAACCTTGCAGGAGAGTGAATTTTTCTGCAAAAATGCACATATCGATACGTTGGTGTTTGTCGCACCTTCGGATACTTCCAAACTGCAGTATTCAATTAAACGAAATGATGGCTATTTTGATGGTGAAGCCAGAGAAATTCCTGTTGTTCCGGTGGGTTTGGAAGAGACAAAAGGGAGTTTTTATATCCTGGACAGCGACACAACGATTCATCCTGTATTTGATAAAAATATCGGTAAAGTAGTTATTTATGCTGATGCTGCAGAACTCGATGTGGTGAGACATGAAATTGCAACCCTGATTGCCTACCGCCGCGATTGTAACGAGCAAATGGCATCGAAACTTAAGGCTTTACTGGCAGATAAAACCATTGCGGAATTTAAAAAGGAAAAATTCAGAGGAAATGCCGAAGTGGAAAAACTCATCCGGTTGTTGATTAAAAACCGCAGTTTGGATGGTTGGTGGGGTTGGTGGCCGGGTTCTGAAACGCATTATGCTTTCAGTCGCCACATCCTCGAAGCCTTAAGTCAGGCGAAAAAACACGGATTTAAGGTTGATGTGGATGAACTGAAACTGATTCAGTCTGCAGTTTGGCAACTCGGAAGTCCGGATTCCAATCCTGATACGAATCTGGCATTGTTGCACTTTCTGAAAGAATTTGATGCTAAAATTGATTATGCGGGATATATTCAAAAAATGGATAGTTTGCAGACATTAAATCATACTCAAAAGTTGATGCTGACCGAACTAAAGCAACGTTGCGGAATTCCTTGTTCCACTGATTTTATCAAACAAAAAGCGCAGCAAACCATCTTTGGTAATACGTATTACCATTTCGATGAAGGGTCCGGAAAGTTCTGCAACAACATTATTCAGCATACTTTGATGGCTTACCGAATTTTACGATCTGAAAACGCACCGGATAGTCTGCTGAAGAAAATTCGCCGTTATTTCATGGAAACAAAACGCGAAAAGTATGGCTGGAATACATGGGAAGCGGCACATATCATTGAAACAATTCTGCCTGATATCCTGAAAGAAAGTACTTCTGACAAAAAGACATCTTTAACCATTATGAGCGATCGTGAACAGAAAATCACATCATTCCCTTTCAGTGCAGAATTTTATCCTGCCGATAAAATCAGCATCAGCAAGCTGGGAAATGGGGATGTATATCTCACAACTTACCAACGGTATTTCAACCCGAAGCCGAAGGAAAAAAACGGTGATTTCGTGATTAAAACAACTTTTGATCAAAATAAAAGCACTTTTGAAGCCGGTAAGCCGGTGAAACTGATTGTCACGCTGGAGGTTCGCAAAGAAGCTAACTACGTCATGCTGAATGTCCCCATTCCGGGCGGTTTCTCTTACGAGAATAAAACGCAAAACTGGTGGCGCAATGAATACAGGGAATACTTCAAACAGGAAACGAATATTTATTGTCAGCATTTGCCAAAAGGGAATTATACATACGAAATCAGTTTGGTGCCACGTTTCGGAGGTACATTTACATTAAATCCGGCAAAAGTGGAACTGATGTATTTTCCGGTTTTCAATGCAAATAACGGAATAAAAAAAGTATATGTCAGATGATAAATGGATAAAAGTTTTAGGTTTTTTCATTCATCATCAACAAAGCATGACTTAAATTTTTTATTAACATGGTTATTTTGTATTTTTGCAGTTATTATATATAAATCATGCAGGAAGCATTTGATATCAGAAACAATAAGAACGGAGAGCGGGATTTCGAGAATGCGCTCAGACCACTCAGCTTCAATGATTTCGACGGTCAGTATAAGATTGTCGAGAATCTGAAGATTTTTGTGCAGGCTGCCCGCATGCGTAGCGAATCGCTGGATCATGTGTTGTTACACGGACCTCCGGGATTGGGAAAGACTACCTTATCGAATATTATTTCCAATGAATTGAATGTGGGTTTTAAGGTTACTTCAGGGCCTGTGCTCGATAAACCCGGTGATTTAGCGGGTTTGCTCACCAGTCTGGAAACAAATGATGTGTTGTTTATCGATGAAATTCATCGGTTAAGTCCGATAGTGGAAGAATATCTCTATTCTGCTATGGAGGATTACAGAATCGACATCATGATTGATAAGGGACCATCAGCCCGTTCAATACAATTGGAACTAAATCCTTTCACCCTGATTGGCGCAACAACCAGAAGTGGTTTGTTAACGGCACCCTTAAGAGCGAGATTTGGTATAAATTGCCATTTCGAATACTATGATATCGGGGTAATTACCGGAATTATTAAAAGATCTGCCGGTTTACTCAATGTTCCTATTGACGATGATGCGTCGCATGAAATCGGAGGAAGAAGTCGCGGAACTCCCCGTATTGCCAATGCACTGCTACGCAGGGTTCGTGATTTTGCACAGGTTAAAGGAAACGGAAAAATCGATCATGCCATAGCCTGTTATGCCCTGGAGGCATTGAATATCGACAAATACGGATTGGATGAGGTTGATAACAAAATTCTGAATACAATCATCGACAAATTCAGGGGAGGACCGGTTGGGTTAACTACCATTGCCACTGCTCTGGGAGAAGATGCAGGTACCCTCGAGGAGGTTTATGAACCTTTTTTAATCAAAGAAGGTTTTATGAAAAGAACTCCGCGAGGCAGGGAAGTTACTGAACTTGCGTATAAACATTTGGGAAAAATTAAAATTGGTGAAACAGGAACTTTATTTTAACAATTAAGTAAATTAGCATAAATGGAGCACAAACTTAATATTTACAATACTTTAAGCAGAACAAAGGAGCTTTTTATTCCTATACATGATGATAAAACCGGCATGTATGTGTGCGGTCCTACTGTTTACGGGGATCCTCATTTGGGTCATGCTCGTCCTGCAATAACTTTTGATGTGCTTTTCAGGGTATTGAAATATCTTGGTTATAAGGTTAGATATGTTCGAAATATTACGGATGTCGGTCATTTGGAAAATGACGCTGATGCGGGTGAAGATAAAATCGCTAAAAAAGCGCGACTCGACCAGCTTGAGCCGATGGAAGTTGTGCAGTATTATCTGAATCGTTACCGCGATGCGATGAAGGCATTGAATGTATTGCCTCCGAGCATTGAACCTCAGGCTTCCGGACATATCATGGAACAAATTGAATTTACTGAGAAAATTCTGAAAGCCGGCTATGCCTATGTAAGCGAAGGTTCTGTTTATTTCGACGTAGAAAAGTATAACAAGGATTATCATTACGGGAAACTTTCCGGAAGAAATATTGATGAGATGCTGGAGACAACGCGTGAATTGGATGGTCAGAGCGAAAAAAGAAGGAGCGTGGATTTTGCTTTGTGGAAGAAAGCCTCTCCTGAACATATTATGAGATGGCAGGCGCCGTGGAGCGAGGGTTTTCCAGGATGGCACATGGAATGTTCTGCGATGGGCACGAAGTATCTGGGCGAGGAATTTGATATCCATGGCGGTGGTATGGACCTGATGTTTCCACATCATGAATGCGAAATTGCCCAGTCGTGCGCTGCACTCGGAAAAGAAACTGTGAAATATTGGATGCACAACAATATGATTACTGTTGGTGGTCAGAAAATGGGAAAGTCCTTAGGAAATTTTATAAACCTGGAACAGTTTTTTACCGGCGATCATCCTTTGCTATCAAAAGCATTTAGTCCTATGACTATTCGCTTTTTTATTTTACAGGCGCATTACAGAAGTACTGTTGATTTTAGCAGCGAAGCACTGGAAGCTTCCGAAAAGGGCTTGGAAAGACTTACTGAAGGTTATGCCAGATTGTTGAAAATTTCACCTGAGAAAACCTCTACCATTGATATCAAAGGATTAAGAACAAAATGCGAAGAGGCTCTTCTGGATGATTTAAACACCCCAATCGTAATTGCGGTTTTGTTTGAGGCTTTGAAAAGTATTAACCTGGTTGCAAATGGTAAAGATACTGTAAACGAGGAGGATCTGAATGAGTTGAAGCAGATTTTTCAGATTTTTGCAGTAGATTTATTAGGCCTTCAATTGCATGTAAGTGAAAATTCGGGGATTGATGCTTACAAGCAGGCAATCGATTTGCTATTAAATATCCGACTGGAAGCTAAGAAAAACAAAGATTGGGCAACCAGCGATAAAATCAGAAATGAGTTGAGTGCTTTGGGTTTTGAAATAAAAGACACCAAAGATGGATTTGAGTGGAAAATTTAAAAAAGAAAAAAGATGGAAACAACCAGACAACAGAAAATTTCCAGGATGCTTCAGAAGGAGTTCGGGGAAATTTTCATGCTATATGCAAAAAAACATCAGGGAATTCTTATCAGTGTTACTACTGTAAAAATTAGTCCTGATTTGAGTGTTTGTCATGTAAATTTAAGTATCTTTCCCGGTAATAAAACGAAGGAAATGTTGAAGCAAATTGAAGCTGACACCAAAGCTATTCGTTTCGAATTGGGGAAAAGGGTGAAAAATCAAATGAGGATAATTCCTGACTTGCATTTTCATATCGACGATTCTTTGGATTACATCGAAAATATCGACAAATTATTAAAATCTGATCCTCCAACACCATTATCAGAAGAAAGTCAAATTGAGTAAAACTGAATTAAAATCTTCAGGAAATGGCCGGTTTAAATTTGCTTTGCATATAGCCGGCCGTTATCTTTTCTCCAAAAAATCACACAATGCCATCAATGTGATTTCAGGAATTTCAGCTATTGGTGTTGCTATTGGTACTATGGCTCTGATTGTGGTTTTATCCGTTTTTAATGGTTTGGAATCACTTTTTTCAGGACTTTTTTCCAGCATCGATCCCCATTTAAAAATAACCCTGAATGAAGGGAAGATCATGGATGTCAGTACTTCTGAATTTCGGAAAATTAAAAAGCTGGAGGGTGTTGCACATTTTACTGAAGTGATTGAAGAAAATGCTTTGTTGAAATTTAAAGAAAAACAAATGCCGGTTGTTGTGAAGGGGGTTTCTGAAGAATTTAATAAAATGAATAGTATCGACAGTATTCTTTTTGACGGAAAATTCGTATTGTTTGATGGAGCATTTGAACGTTCAGTGCCCGGAGTCGGCATTGCTAATACTTTAGGATTGGGTGCTCATTTTATTGATCCTTTGTTTATTTATGCACCTAAAAGAACGGCAACAATAAACCTGGTACGACCCGAAAGTAGTTTTAATGAAGCAGCTACATTTGTTTCCGGCGTTTTCAGTGTTCAACAAAATGAGTACGACAATAAATTTGTATTTGTTTCTCTCAATCTTGCCAGAACATTATTTGAGTATAAAAAAACAGAGGTCAGTTCAGTAGAGATTGGACTCAACGAAATGGCTGATGTGGCCGCGTTAAAGTCAGCAATATCACTTTTGCTTGGGGATAAATTCAATGTAAAAGACAGATATGAACAACAGGAGAGTTATTTCAATATTATGAGGATAGAAAAATGGATGACATTTTTAATTCTTGCCTTCATTGTCCTGATTGCCAGTTTTAATATCATAGGTTCATTGTCTATGTTAATTATCGAAAAGTCTGATGATATCGTAGTGCTGAGAAATCTTGGTGCTGATCAGTCTTTAATTAAGTTGATTTTCTTATTCGAAGGTTGGATGATTTCAATCATTGGTGCAATTGTGGGATTAGTATTGGGAGCAGGACTTGCATTTATACAGGAAAAAATCGGGATATTTAAACTTGGTCCCGGATTTATCATTGAAAATTATCCATCCGTAACACAATTTTCCGACATAATTTTAGTTTTTCTAACAGTGACAATACTTGGTTTTCTTTCTGCCTGGTATCCGGCAAAGTATATCAATATTAAGAATCGATGACAATAACAAAATATAATCTTATGAAAAGATTCTTACTCCTGATTCCTGCGATTATTTTCTTTTTTTCATCTTGTGAAGAAAAGGTGGTTTTTGTTTATCCCTATAATTATAATCCTGTTTTTACATGGGGTTATGCTGAGTATTTCGGGAAATATTATGAAAACAGGCAAAATCCGAATCAGGTAATTTCGCTTAATTTATTTTCAGACTCGCTTGAAATTGATTCAACCAGATCACTTGTCGGAACAGGACAGTATTTGTATTTTGAGGATATTTTCATGACACCGGGCGATACTTTATTGCCTGCGGGAAATTATGCGATTTCTAATACCGGAAATGCCTTTACAATCTATCCCGGAAAACAGATTGAGGAAAACGGAACCAAATACGATGTGGGCGCATACATCTATTTCATTGAAAAGAACAATGCTTATTCCGTCCGAAAATTCATTACAGGTGGCAATATGCAGGTTTCATATGCAGATAACAAAACCATCATCAATTTTAATTTCCAACTAATCGACAGTGTCAAACAGCGCAACATCTATGTAAAAGACACTTTTGAAATTAAAGGTAAATTCGAAGAACAAATACCGTATTTTGATTTTTCGACGAAGCCTCAAATGGTGAGAAAAAGCAGAGTCCAAAAACCGATAAAAATTTTTAGCCTTTGAAATGTCTTTTTGTATGATTATTTAATTCGATGTGAGGCAGGTAATTACCAGTGTTTTCAATTGGCCTCCATTGAGTTATTTTTTAGTCTTAACAAACTCCCTGAGAATCCATTTTTCGATACTGATTACAACAAATATTACTGAACCTGCAACAAATGAAATCAACAGACCTTTAAAATCCAGAGCAGTTGTTCCAAATACTTTTTGCATAAATGGTGTATATATAAATAAAGCCTGTAAGAGTAATATTGCACCTATACCCCAAAAAATAAATCCATTGCTGAAAAAACCAATTTTAAACACAGAATCTTTTAACGATCTGCAGTTTATTAAATAAAAAATCTGGAAAAATATGATAAATGTTACAGCCATGGTTTGCGATCGTGCTAATGCGGTTGCTTGTGCCATACCTGTAGCCAGTGCATCTGTGTATTGCCAGCTGAAAATCACGATTGTACCTACGGTAAGGAGTATAGAAACCAAAAATACCCTGAAAGTCACATAGCCGTTGAAGAGTGCTTCATTGGGCTTACGGGGAGGACGGTTCATTACATTGGGTTCTTTTACTTCGAATGCCAGGGGTAAAGCTAAGGCAATAGCTGCTACTAAGTTTATCCATAATAGTTGTGTTGGTAACATTGGCAACAACAGTTCTTTTGTAATGGAATTAAATGGGAAAAACATGATTCCATAAATTAGAATGAATGCAAGACCCAAATTAGTTGGCAATAAAAAGGCGAGCGATTTTAACAAATTGTCATAAACCCTGCGTCCTTCCTCAACAGCAGCGGCGATACTGGAAAAGTTATCATCAGCAAGTACAATATCAGCTGATTCTTTCGAAACAGATGTTCCGGTGATTCCCATAGCAACACCCACATTAGATTGTTTGAGAGATGGAGCATCATTCACGCCATCGCCTGTCATAGCTACAACTTCATTGTTCTTTTGCAAAGCTATAACCAATCGTAATTTATGTTCAGGAGCAACGCGGGCAAAGATATTCGTATGTTGAATCGTTTTGTCTAATTCTGCATCGTTCATTCTCGACAAATCCACACCGGTTACAACATTTCCGTTTTTCGTGAGGTTCAATTCCGTGCCAATAGCACGTGCAGTAGCATGATGATCGCCGGTAATCATTTTGATGGTAATTCCGGCGTTATGACATGTTTTTATTGCTTCGATTGCCTCGGCTCTTGGTGGGTCAATCATGCCAATCAGGCCGATAAACTCAAATCCGCTTTCGACATCATCGATTGAGATAGTATTTACATTGCTGTGTGTT
>JBILFS010000063.1:0-8085 GCA_044351455.1 Paludibacter sp.
CATGATATAAAAACCCATCAAATGTTATAAACCCGGTGTTAAATAATGATCAGGAATTTTAGATTTCGTCCCCGAAAAATACTTCAGATTATACTGAATACCCATCATCAAACTTAATTCATTGTGTCGGTAAACATAATCATACACCTGATATTGCTGATACTCACTCTGTATTCCGATACTCCAGACGGATGTTTTGAATGGGATGGTAAATTTAAGCTGTTGATGCAATCCGGTTTTGTTGTGAAAAGAACTGAGATGCAATTCAGACATGATATTTTTCCTGAGATAAATTTCATAATAACTTAATCCCGGATGCGGAACAAACATCAAACCCGACAAAGGTGTTTCTAAATTCAGTGAAATAAAGACAGGTTTCTTAAATATACTGAAATCATACCTTCCTGTAAGCTGTGCATAAAGTCCAACAGCCACATCCATATTAAAAGGATTATTTACATTTCTTGAATTATTTCTCATCATATAATCGGTTCTTAACAAGCCACCACCCAGGAAAGTAAAGTTCTTATAAGGTTTAAAGTGATATCTGAACCCAAAACTATATGCCCCTCCAACATAGGTAACCGAAGCAGTAGAAGCAGGATTAGATGTTAATCCACTCGCAAAATCGAGTCGGTTATAAAAAGACACCTTTGGATTTTCCGGTTTCAGAAAGCTGGTTGAAACATAATTATACCGGAAGCCGGCACCTTCGTAGGTCAGAAGCGACAAATAAGGATCATTAATCTCCAGCAAAGAAAAACCCGCCTGATGTTGTACATGTTGAAGCAAATGCAGATCATCAGAAGCAATACCAGGAACCGAAATCAGCATCCCTGCGAGCAATATCAAACATTTTTTCAGAATCATAAGTATGGCATTCTTTAGAATTTTCACAAAAATACAAAAAATCAGGGGAAGCTTAAGAATTAAAATAGAAAGCTTTAACTTTTCTTATTATAGAAATTAATTATCTTTGCATGTTGATGGAAAATAACATGAGAAAATTAGTATTTGCAACAAATAACCTGCATAAGCTGGAAGAGGTAAAAGCCGTTTTATCAGGTGAAATTGAATTTCTGAGTCTGAAAGACATCGGCTGTACAGATGAAATCCCCGAGACAGCTGATACATTGGAAGGGAATGCCCTTTTGAAAGCGAAACATATTTACGAAAAATATGGTTTTGAAAGTTTTGCTGATGATACCGGTCTTGAAGTTGAAGCTTTGGACGGTCGACCAGGGGTATATTCGGCAAGATATGCCGGTGAAGATCAGAATGCAACAAAAAACATAGAGAAACTGTTATTTGAACTGGAAGGGAAATCAAACCGAAAAGCCCGTTTCAGAACAGTTTTTGCATTGATAGAACACACAGGTATTCAATATTTCAATGGTGAAATTCATGGAGAGATTATCACTGAATTGAAAGGAAGTACTGGTTTTGGATACGATCCGGTTTTTGTTCCGGAAGGTTTTTCACAAACTTTTGCAGAACTTGGGAGTGAAATTAAAAATAAAATCAGTCATCGGGCGTTAGCTGTAATGGAATTGAAGCATTATCTCAAAAAAGAGTGAAATTATAATATGAAGAAGACAATCATTTTTATCGCCATATTCGTTTTAATATTTAATGCCGGGGCTCAAACGTCCATGGGAGGTTGGCGCACACATTTGGCGTATAACAGTGTCAATCAAATCGTTCAGTCGGAAAATAATATTTTCGCAATAAGCGATGGCTCGTTATTTTCGGTAAGCAAAGATGATAGTGACAAAATCTACTACAGTAAGATGAGTGGATTAAGCGATGCCGGAATCAGCAAGATAGATTACGATGATGTTAACAAACAACTCCTGATTATTTACAAAAACGGAAACATCGACATCATGCATCAGGCAGGTGTCAACAATATTCCCGATCTTAGAAATAAGCAGATGAGTGCGAGTAAAGCCATCAATCATACCTTTTTTAGCGGAGATTTCGCTTTACTTTCTGCCGATTTTGGAATTGTACGTATCAACATGAGTAAGAAAGAAATTTCTGATACCTATATCATCGGTCCCAATGCAACAGAAATTAAAATCCTGTCAACAACTATCAGGGAAAATAAAATATATGCTGCAGGAACAAGTACCATTTACACAGCAGATGCTTCAAATCCCAATCTGGTTAATTACGAGTTTTGGACACCAATGACAGGTTTGCCCGGATCAGGAAACTTCCAGCAGGTTTTCAGTTTTCAGGACAAGTTATTTGTTTTAAGAAACGGGAAACTTTATTATCAGCAAAATAATACCTGGACAGCCTTGTTGTCAGCCGTCAATATTACAAATCTGAATGTTACCAGCAACAGATTGATGGCCAGTGATGGTACATCTGTAGTATACGTACTGAATGCGGCACTGGAAGTAACACCTGTAACCATGATAAACTCTCCTGATATTGAATATGATGCTGAAAGAGATACTTATTGGCTTGCTGCACTGAGTCAGGGTGTTGCTTCAGCAAAAATTATTGCAGGTAATCAATCCGAAATAACTTACTACAAAACAGAAGGTCCTGCCGTAAATATCCCATGGGATATGACATTTGCCGGAAAAAGAATGTTTATGGTCAACGGTGGAAGATGGGCTGTTTCATCGGGAAGAAGTGGTTATGTAATGATCTATGAAAATGGTGTTTGGAAGAATCTGAGCGGATTGGATATTACACCGAAAACCGGTTATTCTGCATTAGATTTTATGAATGTGGCCGCCAATCCGAAAGACTCCACCCATTTCTATGTAACATCATATGGAACAGGATTGTATGAGTTCAAAAATGACGAATTTTTTCAGGCACACAACCACTTAAATACAAATGGCATCATTGAAACTCTGGTTGCTTCCAATCCTTTTAATTATACAAGGCTCGATGGTGCTATATTTGACAAAGATGAAAACCTGCTTATGATCAGCATGAAAACATCAAATCTCGTAAAAATAAGAGCTAAAGATGGCACCTGGAAACAACTCAACTATCCAAGTGGAAGTCTGGAAACGCTTGGAAAAATAGTCATCAACAATCAAAACCCCAATCAAAAATGGGTACAATCGCTCAGAGGTACACCAGGCGTTTTCGTTTGGGATGATAACGGAACCTATGATGTTGCAGGAGATGACAAAAGCAGATTTATTTCAAGATTTGAAGACAGCGATAATCCTGGTAGTTATTTAAATCCGTCGTTTTTCTTTTGTTTAACACAGGATAAAAATGGTGTTTTCTGGGCAGGTACAGATATTGGCCCTCTGCTATTTTACAATACATCGAAAGCATTCGACGAAAACTACACCTGTTCGAGGGTAAAAATCCCCAGGAACGACGGTACGGGTTTGGCTGATTACCTGCTTCAGAATGAAAGAATCAGATCAATGGCTATTGATGGTGCAAACAGGAAATGGTTAGGAACTGAATCTTCAGGTTTATACCTGATGTCGGAAAACGGACAGGAAACGATACATCATTTCACGTCAAGCAATAGTCCGCTCTTATCCAATAACATCATGTCGCTGGCTATCAACCCTATAACAGGAGAAGTAATGATTGGTACCAGCAACGGTTTGGTATCTTTCCAAAGCGATGCAGCAGATGGAACGAAAACTTATAATAATGTGTATGCTTACCCAAATCCGGTTAAAGAAAACTATAATGGTGTCATTACAATTACTGGTTTGATAGAAAACACACAAGTGAAAATTACTGATCTTAATGGTAATTTGCTTTATCAGACCATTTCGAATGGAAGTATCGCGACCTGGGATGGAAAAAACATTCATGGAGAAAAAGTAAGTACCGGAATTTATCTTGCCATTTGTGTGAATGAAGATGGTACGCAGAGTACAATTACAAAAATCATGGTTATTAACTAACAATAATACGTTGATTATCTGACAGACATTAAAACATATCAGGAAGGAAACAACCACTTAAACTGGATCAGTTTTCTAAGAGGGGCGGTCGCTTTCCTGGTAGTAGTCTATCATATCCCCGGAGCAATTTACGCTGAAAATGAATATCTGAAGGAGTTTTTCCATCAGTTCAATACGGCTTTCAATTTCAGAATGCCCCTGTTTTTTTTCATTTCAGGATATCTGCTGTATCATACCAAGCTGAGGCATCAGGCCGGATTCAGGGATATCCTGCACTCAAGAATCAGCAGAATAGTATTTCCTTATGTATTTATTACTATTTCATTGTTCCTGATAAAAGGTTTTCTACCCGGAATTTTTAATCAAAATGTTGATTTTACACCTGGAGGACTATTAAATATCTTTCTTTATCCTGTCAATAATCCGCTGATAACACTTTGGTTTCTGGATGTTTTGTTAATATTTTTTCTTACCGCACCATTACTCATGTTGGTTCTTAAAAAGAAAATTTATGAAGTATTTTTTGGAATTCTGGTAATTTTGATGGCCATTTTTACACCTGATGATATTCTCCTGTTCGATATATCCACAGCTGCATTGTACTATATGTTTTTTTATGGTGGTATTCTTATTTGCAAATACTTAAAATCTGATAAGATTTCGGTATTAATCCCTTTAGCAGGATTAATATTCATTGTATTGTATTATTTTCTTGATTTACATATGATTGTAAAATTCACCGGAACAATAATTCTATCGGTATATATCGTTAAACTCTTAGCTGATAACAGCATGTTTCTGGTCAGAGGATTCAGTTCGTATTATTATCAAATCTACTTATTCGGAACACTTGCGCAGGTTGCGGTTTATGAGACTACCATCAGAACAGGTATTACATCTGTATGGATTCACATTCCGGTATCCATAATGGCCGGTATCTGGATACCTGTAATAATCAGTAAGTTGATAATGAAATCAGATATCCGGATATTAAAAATTCTGACTGGTTTTAAATCCTGAAGAGAAAATTAAATGCAGTTTTACCTTCCTTTAATCAAATCCATAAATTCTTCCCGTGTTTTTGCCTGTTGAAACACCCCGGTAAAATCTGATGTGGTGGTTATTGAATGTTGTTTCTGAACTCCCCTCATTTGCATGCATAAATGTTGCGCTTCCAGAATTACCATCACTCCTAAAGGATTAAGCGTATTTTGAATGCACTCTTTAATCTGAGTTGTCATGCGTTCCTGAACCTGCATTCTGCGACCAAAAACATCAACAATCCGGGCAATTTTACTTAAACCGGTAATATAATGATTTGGAATATACGCAATGTGTGCCTTCCCGAAAAACGGCAACATATGATGTTCGCACATAGAATAAAAATCGATATCCTTCACAATTACCATTTGCCGGTAATCCTCTTTAAACATGGCCGATTTAATTATTTCTTCCGGATTCTGATCGTAACCCTGCATTAAAAACTGCATAGCCCTGGAAACCCGTTCAGGCGTTTTGATTAATCCCTCCCGTTGATTATCCTCACCCATCAATTGAATAATTTGCTGGTAATGATAAGCTATTTTCTCCGTCTTTTCTGAATCAAAAGGAACCGGCTGATTATAATTGAAGTCCATGAAATTCTGATTTATTACCTACAGGTTTATTTTATCCCTGACGGTATATGATTCGTTTCTTAATTTTGGGAAAACCGCAAAGATTTCTTCTGCATAAGCTTTGGCCTCCTCTTGTGTTTGAAAATCTCCTACTCTGACTTTCCAGAATGGTGAAGTATAAGTTACGTAAACATTTATGCCCGGAAATGTTTCTTTCAGCCTTCTTTCAAGAGTAAAAGCATCTTCTTTGGCGGTACGTTGCGCATTGCCGGAATATACCTGTAACCTGTAACCATTGATTCTGGAAGCAGAAGGAGTGGCATTCTCCACCACTAATTTTTCAATTTTCTTATCCTGATAAATCTTTATCTCACCCGATGCTGAGTCGCGCGCGGTGATAATTGTAAAAGCATTTTTCTTTTCCTGGGCAGTTTGAGTATTGAAAACTGATACTGCCGTGAAAATAATAAGCAATAAAAAACTACGCTTTTCCATCTCTTTCTGATTTGTTTGCAAAGTTAGTAAATGTTGGGATTATTCTGATATATTTATTTTATTATCTTTGTGATATTAAAGCTTATATTAATCAAATGATTCAAACAGTCATCATTGTAGCCGGAGGTAAGGGTGAAAGAATGCAGTTGGACATCCCAAAGCAATTCATTGAAATTCATTCTACTCCCATACTCATGCATACCATTTCCAGGTTTTTTTCATACAACACGAAAATGAAATTCATCGTGGTACTTCCTGAAAATCAGATTGAAAACTGGTTGACGCTTTGCAAAAAGCATGCCTTTAACATCAGACATGAAATTGTTGCAGGTGGAATTAACAGATTCGATTCAGTGAAAAACGGCTTAAAAATTTCACCTGTTGAAGGAATTATTGCAGTTCACGATGGCGTTCGACCACTTGTCAGTTTGGAAACCATCGACAGATGTATTGCCATGGCGCAGGTTTCAGGTGCTGCAATTCCTGTTTCTGATTCCATTGAAAGCATCCGACAGGTGCTTCCGGATGGCTCCAGTAAAGCTGTGAACCGTTCAGAATATAAAATGGTTCAAACTCCACAGGCATTCTCTGCAAAAATACTTCATGAAGCGTACGAACAGGCATATTCGGCGCATTTTACAGATGATGCTTCAGTAGTAGAGGCAAATGGAAATAAAATATTCCTGGTGGAAGGCAACAAAGAAAACATCAAAATTACAACTCCTTTTGATTTAATCATGGCTGAAAAACTCCTATAACATCATCACATGTATTTGTCGGGATTAGACATAAAATTTATTCAGGGAGTCGGACCAAAAAAAGCTGCTCTTCTGCAAAAAGAACTGAATATCAATTCGGCAGAAGATCTTGTGCGGCATTATCCATATAAATACATTGATAGAAGCAGGTTTTATTACATCCACGAAATTTCGGAGAACATGCCTTACATCCAACTGAAGGGCAATATTCTCAAAGTTGAGAAAATTGGAGAAGGTAGAAACACGAGATATACTGCTATTTTTACGGATGGTCGGCGACAAATCGAACTTGTTTGGTTTCAGGGAGGAAAATATGCCATTGAAAAGCTGAAACCCAATACGGAATATGTGGTATTTGGCAAACCATCCTTTTTTAACGGGAAATTTAATCTGGTACATCCGGAAATAGAACTCCCTTCTCAACTTCCACCTCCGGAAGAAATGGGTTTGCAGCCTTATTATCATACCACTGAAATTATGAAAGCCGGTTTTCTGAATTCCAAAGCCGTTCAGAAAATCATGCAGGCACTCATTCCATATCTGAAGAATGGTGTTCCGGAAACCCTTCCTGCCTATGTTTTAAAGCATTATGCCTTGATGAATCTTACAGAGGCATTGTTGAATATTCACTTCCCGAAAAACCCGACGGCACTGAATAAAGCGCGTCAAAGATTGAAATTCGAGGAGTTATTTTATATTCAGCTGAATATTCTTCAACAAACCAAATGGAGGGAACAAAATTTTGCAGGATTTGTAATGAAGAAAGTTGGCATTCATTTCAACAATTTTTTCAGTAATTCCCTTCCGTTTGAACTTACCGGGGCGCAGAAGAAAGTTCTGAAGGAAATTCATCAGGATATTTCTTCCGGAAAACAAATGAACAGATTGCTTCAGGGTGATGTGGGAAGTGGTAAAACCCTGGTGGCTTTGATGTCCATGTTGATAGCTGCTGATAATGGTTTTCAATCCTGCCTGATGGCTCCAACTGAAATTCTGGCTTCACAACATCATGAAACAATCAGTAAATTTCTTCAAGGTTCAGATGTGAAAATTGCGCTGTTAACAGGTTCTACAAAAACCAAAGACAGAAAAATCATGCATGAAGCTTTAGAAACCGGCCAACTTAACATCATTGTGGGTACACATGCGCTGATTGAAGATACCGTAAAGTTCGCTAATCTGGGTCTGGCTGTTATTGACGAACAACATCGGTTTGGTGTGGAACAACGTTCGAAACTTTGGAAAAAAAATGCACAACCGCCACATATATTAGTCATGACTGCTACACCGATCCCCCGAACACTGGCC